>JAFUQY010000168.1 GCA_017472105.1 Clostridia bacterium
AATCAAGGCCATACCAGCCGGGGGAGCAGCGGGTCCCTGTACTCGAAGTCCGCTACAGCGAGGGTGGATTCCCAGACCGAGGCCGGAGCTTGCGTAGTCGGACATTGCACGGAAAGCGTTGACGAATGGGTCTTGCGCGATTGGCGGCTGTGAACCATGTCAGGTGGGGAACCAAGCAGCATTAAGCAGTTTAGCTGATGCGCCGCAAGGCAGCCTGTTCTGAGCCGGAACTGCAATGTCGTACGTAATCTTCGTTCGACGTCTGGGTGTATGGTCTTGATTTGCGAGTTATTTTATCTTTCAGGGGAAAGGGTGTATATTGTGCATCAGGCATTGTACAGAAAATACCGTCCGCGCCGCTTTGACGATGTGTGCGGTGAAGAACATGTGACGTCCGTTCTCAGGTATGAGGCAAAAACGGAGCACTTTTCTCATGCCTACCTCTTCACAGGACCCCGCGGAACCGGCAAAACGACCTGCGCGAAGATTCTCTCCAAGGTTGTCAACTGCGAAAATCCCGTTGACGGCGAACCCTGCGGCGAATGCTTTGCCTGCCGTTCGATCGACAGCGGATCGGCAACCGACGTTCTGGAAATGGACGCGGCGTCGAACAACGGTGTTGACTACATCCGCGACATCCGCGACGAGGTCAGCTTCACGCCGGCGTCCCTGAAAAAACGCGTCTACATCATCGACGAGGTTCATATGCTTTCGGTTTCCGCGTTCAATGCCCTGCTGAAGACGCTGGAAGAGCCGCCGGCGCATGTGGTGTTCATTCTTGCGACCACGGAACTGCACAAGCTGCCCGCGACGATCATTTCCCGGTGTCAGCGGTTCGATTTCCGTCGGATCAAAGCTGACGTGATTGCGTCGAGACTCCTGCACATCGCAAAAACCGAGCAGATGGGGCTGGATGAGGACGCGGCTCTGGTCATCGCAAAACAGGCACAGGGCGGTATGCGCGACGCGATTTCCCTGTTCGAGCTCTGCGCGGCGGGCGGACATGACGTGACACGCGAACGGGTTGCCGACATTCTCGGGCTGACCGGGATTGAGCTTCTCTATAAAACTGCGGTTGCGGTGTCGAAAAATGACGCGGCTTCCCTTTTCAAGATTATTTCCACGGTGAATTCTTCCTCGCGCGACGTTTCCGTGTTCTGGTCGGAGCTGATTTCCTTCTGGCGGGACATGCTGGTGTACAAGTACCTTCCCGAAACCGAACGCGCGGGTTACATGGACATGACTGACGCGGAATTCCGTCTCCTCGGAGATGCGGCGCGGCGGTTCTCGTCCTCTGCAATCACGTATCATTTCAGTCTCATGGACGACGCGCTCCGTGACATGACCAGACTCCCGCAGACCAAGCGTCTGACCGCGGAGCTGACCCTGATTAAAATGGCGGACGCTTCCCTTGCCTCCTCGAACGATGCGCTTCTCTCGCGGATTGCGGCGCTTGAGGAAAAGGTGATGCTTCTGGAAACCGCACCGGCTCCCGTACAAACGGCTCCAGCAGCTGCTGCCGAACCCGTGATTCCGGCGGAACCTGCGGCAGTGACTCCGGCTCCAGCGGCGGAAGAAGCACCCGCACCGGAATCTGTACAGTCGATGGAACCCGTGACCTCCCTTGGCGACGTTGTTGAGCGGGTTGCGGCACAGAATCCTCCCTGCGGCGGTTTTCTCGCGGACTGTGACTGCTTTGTTTCCTCCGACGGAAAGCTCCTCGTTGTCAAGTGTCTGAATGCGTTTGCTCAGAACATGCTCTCGACCGACTCCTCCATGCAGTCCCTGCGTTCCGCGTTCCGTCTCTGCGGCATCATTGAAGCCAACGCGGAAATCCGGATCGAGACCGGTGCTGTGGCAAAGAAACGTCCGGCAATCGATGAGCTGACAGAATTATAATGCAGACTCCACAAATCGTCAACAATCCGAATGGATTCAAATTCTATATATTTCATAAAGGTGGTAAACTCACATGAAAGCAAGACTCCCGAAGGGTGTAGGCGGCGGTCCTACCAATATGCAGGGTATGATCAAGCAGGCACAGAAGATGCAGGAAGACATGACCGCTCTTCAGGCTGAACTTGACACCCGTGAATACGAAGTAAAGGCAGGCGGCGGCGTCGTTACCGTAAAGATCAACGGCAAGCTCGAAGTTCTGTCCATTGATATCGCTCCCGAAGTTGTCGATCCCGATGATATCGAAACCATGACCGACATCGTGATTGCAGCTGTCAACGAAGCAATCAAGAAGGTCAACGAAACCAACAGCGAAGAAATGGGCAAGATCACCGGCGGTCTGAACGTTCCCGGTCTCCCCGGTCTGTTCTAAGCCATGAACGAGAATCTGGAGCCCCTGGAACGGCTGGCGGACATGTTCCGTAAGCTGGACGGCGTCGGAAAACGGTCTGCGGCACGGTACGCGTACAACATTCTCAGCTTCACTCCCGAAGAAGCGGCGGAATTTGCGGAGGCGATCATGGCGGCAAAGACCGAAATCCACCGCTGCTCCGTCTGCTGCAACATCACAACCGGCGAGGTCTGCAAATACTGCGCGTCTCCCGAACGGGATCACAGCGTCATCTGCGTGGTGGAAGACCCCCGTGCTGTGATGGCGATTGAGAAGACCCGGAAGTTCCGCGGCGTTTACCATGTTCTGCACGGCACCATTTCTCCCATGCGCGGCATTCTTCCCGATATGCTGACCATCCGCGAGCTTCTCGCACGGCTGAGCACAACGGATGAAGAAAACAAGGTGGACGAGGTCATCATCGCGACCAATCCCACGGTCGAAGGCGACGCAACGGCGATGTATCTTGCAAAGCTGATTGCCCCGCTCGGCGTGAAGGCATCCAGAATCGCCAACGGTGTTCCGATCGGTGCGGAGCTGGAATATGCCGACGAAGTCACCCTGATGCGCGCCATGGAAGGCAGATATGCACTCAACTGAATCCGAAAGCATCTCAAAACGAGGTGCTTTTTGTTTTTTCGAAAGAAAAACAGGCACCCGCAATCATGAATGCCTGTTTCTGTTTCATTTGCCTGTCAGATAAAGGTTGGCTTCTGTCAGAATCCGTTTGGAACTCTCAAACTGAAGAAGTGTCATCGCCTGTTCGAAGTCAGTCAGTACGGCGCCGGATAACTCTTCCCGCTGATAGGTGAACTCCTGATTCTCATATTCACCGAGGAAATACACGATATGCTTGAGAATATCCGGCTTCCACGGAATGGGATGCGAATCCTCCGTGCGGAAGCCGTCGAGCAGAGTGACGCGAAGTCCGACCTCTTCAAACACTTCCCGCAGAGCCGTTTCATGCTCGGTTTCGCCCGGTTCCGTGTGTCCCTTCGGAAAGCCATAGAAGCCTTCGAGATTCCGGATCAGGAGATACAGAATTCTGCCGTTATTCCGCGTAAAGACGACGGCTCCGCAGGATTTTTCGGTAGTCATGCAGCAGGTGTCCTCCGTTCATTTCGTTTTCAGCATGCCGAGAATCTGCTTCAGCTTCGGCGGGTTGCCCTTGTAGAACGACATGAGTCTGTAAATCCGTCCGGCGCAGAGCAGAATCAACGCCGAGAACAGAAGCGTGAGCGCAAGGGACAGCAGTCCGAGAAGCGGTGACACATTGCCGAGGAGTACCTGCGACGGTGTAATCAGAACGGCAGTGAACGGAACGAAGTGCATCCATGCGGCGTTTGCCATCTCGCCGGTTTCGAACAGATTGCCGCCGAAGACGACTGCCATGAAGCTGACGACGAGCGACATGGTGAAGAGCATGTTCGTGGACTGGAGGTCTTCCTGCTTCCCTGCCGCCGCTCCGCCGATGGATGCAAGGGAGCAGTACAGGATGCATCCCGACAGCATCAGGAGCAGTGCGAGCACGATTCCGCCGGGCGTGAACATGCCGTCAAGAAGCGCGAGGGCGTCGGTGACATCGCTGAGCTTCGGGGCGTTCACGGGATCGATTGCGGAAGAGACGGCAAAGCCTGCGAGAGCACCGATGAGAAGCGAGAAAAGCCACGCGGCAAGCTGAATCACCGCACAGCAGAGATTCGCCGCGAATTTGCCGAAGATCATGGCGGCGGGACGGACGGAGACGAGGATGGTGTCCATGAGCTTGGACGTTTTCTCCATGACGATGAGCTGAGCCGCGCCCTGACCGTAGAAGAGCACGAAGAAGTAGAGGAACATCACGGTCACATACGGCAGGAGCATGCCGAGAAGTTCCCGCGTGGATTCGTCAGCGAAGTCTTCGGGTTCTTCCGGTGCCGGATCGCCGTCGGGTTCGTTCAGTGAATTGACCGTGATCGGCATGATGACCTGCATCATTTCTTCCGTCGTCATGCCGGATTTGAGTGCAAGAATCTCGCTGAAACGCACATAGAACGTACCGGTCAGAATGCCGAGATCGTCGTCGGAAACCGCGGTGTCGTCTCCCGTGATGAGGCTTGCGTCATACATGCCGTCGGATCGGGTGACGTACAGCAGAACGCCGTTTTCGTCCGACAGGAGCCGGGCTTTGGCTTCATCATAATCCGTGCACGGGACAACGTGGATGGTGCTCAGATCGGGATCGGTTGCCGTAATCAGGCTGTAATCGGTGACGGGATCGGTTTCGTCGACGGTGTACAACGTGTGAACCGTGCCTGTAAAGACGGTTTCCGCTTCCGAATCCCCGAGTGCGGTTGTGATTGTGAGAATCAGGAACGGGATCAGGAAAAGAATCGCCGCGAAAATAACGGTGGTACGCTTCCACGACGCGGATCCGGTGGTCATTTTCATCGTGAATCCGAAGACCTTCGGGAAGCCTGTGAGAGTCTGTTTCATTTCCGTACCTCCTTCCCCGTTGCCATGCGGACGATCTGCGGGAATGTCAGACGCTTGCCGCGGTAGATAATCAGTTCTTCATAAATTTTCGCGCACATGCCGGCAAGAAGTGCGATGACCGCAAGCTGGAGAATCCACGCGATAACAAGGACGCCCGCGCCGATGCTGCCCATCATGAACTGCACGGGTGCGCAGAAAACGGACACCATGGGGATGAGTGAAGTCACCACGGCAACGGTCTGCGATTCGGCCATGGAGGTGAACAGCGCGATCATGTAGCATCCCATGACGATCATGATGCTTGTCGAGTTGGCGGACTGGATATCCTCGGGTTCGGAACATCCCGCGCCGGTCATGCCGGAGAGGAGCGAGTACGTCAGATAGCCGAGGAAGAGCGAAAATACCGCCGCCGCAACCGTTCCGGGGTTGATATTGAGCTCCGCGAGCGGGACGCCCATGGAATTCAGAAGTTCGCCGGGAGAGCCGCCGCCGAGAAGTTTTCGGTTAATGAGGTTGGAGATGACGCCGCAGAGTGCGTAGACCGCCATCATGCCGAAGACGTAGGTCATCACGGCGAGGATTTTGCCGAGGATCAGGGCGAGCGGACGGACGCTTATCATGAGCGTTTCGACAAGGCGCGAGGTCTTTTCTTCGACCACGGACTGGACGATGAACGCCGCCGCAAACATGCTCACGAGCATCACGAGGATGGAGTAGATGAGCTGAACGAAATACGCGCCCATTTCGTCGTCCGTGTTGGGATTTTCGTATTCGGAGACGCTGTACCCGCTGACATCATAGGAAGACGTGAGCACATCCACACCTTTGCTCTGCGCGATGCGTGCCTCATCAAGCTGCCATTCGGCGTGACTGCCGAGCGGATCCCCGATGCCGTCCGGGGCGTAAACGTCGATGAGGTACCCGTCGGCGGTGAGATACAGATGCAGCCATGCCTCGTTATCTGCAATGCTGACGGCGGATTCGTAAGTATCGTTGGTGAGCTGTACCGTTTCCACGGGAACTTCCGCGTAATCTCCTGCGGCAATGACGGGGCTGAGTCCGGTTTCGTCGGTCAGATAGATTCTGGACGGGAGCAGAATCTCCGTTTCGGTCGACGGCTCCATGACCGGTTCGTCCGAATCCGCGCCGCCGATGAGGGACATTGCGGGAAACATGACCAGAATCATGACCGCCGAGATCAGGAGCGAGATCAGATTGGCACGGTTGACGACAAGCTGGCGCAGAGTGAACGCGAAGACCTTGCCGGTGCCGGTGAAATCATTCCGCTTCATTGGCTTCACCCACTTTTTCGACGAAAATCTCGTGCAGGGACGGCTCACGCAGATCGAATGTAATCACGGTCACACCGGCATCAATGAGCGTTCCGAGCAGACGATTCGCCTCCGCTTCTCCGGAAACCTTGAGTTTATATTCGTTTTCCTTCCGCGAGAGCAGCCGTGCGCCGGAGGTTTCAAGGAGTCCGGTGATGTCGCTCTCGGTTTTGAGGTTCAGATTGACGCGTCCCCAGCTCTTCTTGATGTCGGCGAGATGCCCCTGCACGATTGCGCGGGATTTGTTCATGATCGTGATATCCGTGCAGAATTCCTCAACGGTTGCCATCTGATGGCTGGACATGATGACGTACTTGCCGCGGTCGATCTCCTCACGGATGATTTCCTTGAACAGATCCGTGTTCACCGGGTCAAGTCCGGACAGCGGCTCGTCGAGAATCAGCAGCTCCGGGTCGGAAATCAAGGCGATCATGAACTGGATCTTCTGCTGATTGCCCTTGGAGAGCTGATCCGCGAGCTTGGGCTTTGCCTTTCCCTTTTTGCCCGGCTCGATTGTCGGATACAGATATTCCGTGGCGTCCAGACGCTCAGCCCAGTAACGGATCCGCTGTTTTGCGTCCGCTTTGGAGACACCGCGCAGGCCTGCAAAATACATCAGCTGATCCATGAGGCTGTATTTCGGGTAAAGTCCGCGTTCTTCCGCCAGATACCCGACGTTGCAGGTGTTGATGTCGAGCGGCTTGCCGTTCCAGAGAACCGTGCCCGCGTCCTTTGCCAGCATTCCCAGCATCATGCGGATGGATGTGGTTTTTCCCGCGCCGTTTGTGCCGAGCAGAGCGTACACGCCGTGGTCCTGCATGGCGAAGCTCAGATCGTCCACAACGGTTTTTTCACCGTATTTTTTCGTCAGATGCTCAACGATGAGACTCATTTTATTCTCCTAATAAAAGAAATTCCTGTACGTTCATTATACAGGAATTTCTGCGGTTTTGCAATATGAAATTGATTAAAATTCGATTAAATCCGATATCCGGCGGTCACATGAACCGTATCGGTCAGAATACCCGGTTGATGCCCGCGCCGGTTTTCACGAAGGAACCGAGGTTTTCATCGAGAATGTCCATCAGACGCAGTCTCGCTTCCTTCGAAGTCCATGCGCAGTGGGGCGTGATGACGGTATTCGGTGCGGAGAGGAGCGGATTTGCAGGATCAGCCGGCTCTTTTGCCAGTACATCGACGCCGAGACCGGACAGCTTGCCGGAATGCAGAGCCGCCGCGACGTCCGCTTCGTTGAGAACCGCACCGCGCGAGGTATTCACGATGACGGCGCCGTCCTTCATTTTTGCGATGAATTCCGCGTTCACCATGCCGCGGGTTTCGTCGGTCAGCGGGCAGTGGAACGAGATATAATCGGATTCGCGGATCAGGGGTTCGGGATCGGTGAAGGTGATGCCGTCGGTTTCCCCGTCCGTTTTGCTGCGTCTCGTTGCAAGGACGCGCATGCCGAACGCCTGACAGATCTTCGCGAAGCGCATGCCGATGCTGCCGCAGCCGTAGACGCCGACGGTTTTTCCTTCCAGCTCGACGAAGCGGCACTCGTGGTACAGGAATCCGGGGATGCCCGTCCAGTTGCCGTCACGCACCATATTGCGGTAGCCTTCCATGTCGAACGCGTTTGCCAGAAGAAGCGCGAATGCGTGCTGTGCGACGGATGCCGTGGAGTATCCGGGTACATTGCAGACCTCGATTCCGTTTTCGCGGCAGAGTCCGACGTCAATCATGTCGTATCCGGTGCCGAGTGCGGAGACGTATTTGAGATTTTTGCACTTGTCTAAAACTGCCGCGCCGATTTTCACGCGGTTGGTGAACACGATATCCGCGTCCCCGACTGCGTCAGGTGCTTCATCGTCGGAGATTTTGTCGTAAACGGTAACCTCACCGTATTTCTTCAGCCAGTCCCATGTGAGGTCGCCGGGATTGACCGCAAATCCGTCGGTAATAACGATTTTCATAGGATTTCCTTCATTATTTTAATATCTTTTCGCCGTCGAATACGAAGATGCCGTATGCGGATCCGGTGACACTGTCGTGGGATGCGAGGTAATCGGCAAGTCCGCGCTGGAGGGAGTTGTTTCGCGGGAGTTCTGCGGGATCGTAATTTTCACGTTTGCCGAAAACGCGCCAGAGTTCATGGCAGTTCTTCTCGGGATCCGTCCGGATGATGTCGAAATCCTCGGCGAATGCGCGGATGTTGGAGTTTTCCGGTAAAAATTCAAGCAGACCGGGGTAAAGAAGCCACGAATGGCAGACGAATGCGGCATTTCCTGTGCATCCGAAGTGTCTGTACGCGCGGCGGTAGGATTCGATGACGTCATCGTGGTTCAGCGCACCGTCAGAGGGAACGTGAATGTTGATGACGCTGTCGCCCTTGAGCACGGTCAGACCGCACTTCTCCCAGCGGGATCTGGGATTGAACGTGATCCGATGGAACTCCAGTCTGTGAAGCCGGATGATTTCCGCGCGGATAAAGTTCATGATCCAGCCGTATTCGTACAGTCCGACATGCCCAGCTTCCTGCATGCAGGTTTTCGTCCAGATGGAGATATCCTTCATGGAGGCGTAATAGATCTCATCGGAGAGATTTAGGCATTTGTATAAATCGTGTGCATCCATACCGAGCAGGAAGAGCACAGCGAGCATGGAGAGATCGTTTTGAATGCCGAGATTTTTGGCGATTGTCTTGATTCTCGCAAGGATTGCTTCGTTGGCTTTGCTGCGCTCGGGATTGTCAAAGGCATTTGTCTTAATTTTTTCAAATTTTTCGGCATATGCCGTTAATACGGATTCACACACGGGAAGCATCTGAGCGAAAGCTTCATCCGGCAGATGAATATTTTTGGCAAATGCCTTGATGTTTTCGGCGGTTGTCTTATTGTAGCCCATAATCAGTTACCTCAGTTCAGCATGAACAGCCCGATGCCCGCGACAGACATGGCAAGGCTGATCCATGTGTTTCTTGTGATTTTTTCGCCGAAGAAGATCCGTCCGAACAGCGCGGTCAGCACAATGACAACGGCACTGAGAATCGGGAACTGGAGCGATGCGTCCATGGTCAGCAGACAGCGCAGGGAGAATATGTTGCCGAGCGTGTTGCAGACTGCGTAGGCGCCGGCGAAGATCAGGAGGAGCAGGAAAAGAACTTTCGTCATCTTTTCCCTGCCGATTTCCCAGATTGCTGATTTCAGAACATGTTTTTCGCCTTTTGCCTTATTTGCCGCCGCGATTGCGAGAATGATGACAGCGGCTGCGGCAAGTCGGATCACGGATGCAATGAACAGAAAGCCGTCGCCGTCAATTGCCTGCGGGGATTTCTGATGCATCGTGGAGAAGATGCTGACGAGACCGTTCGTGACAAAAACGACAGATGCATAAAACGCGAACCGAGCGTCCATTTTGCTCTGCTTTGCCATCACGGACGGAATCAGGGACAGCAGAAGGACGATGATGCCGAGCCACTTGAAGAGTCCGGCTTCCTCGTGCAGAGCAAAGATGCCGTAGACGAACGGAAGGATCATTCCGCCTGCCAGACAGAAGGTACCGAGGGACGCCACATTTCCGCGGCTCATGGCGGTGATGGACGCGATTGTGCAGATCAGACCGCTGGCGGAATACAGTGCGGCGATGAGGATGACGTAACCGTTGGACTCCGCCGGAATTCCGGAGCGGATCACGAGAACGATCATGGTCACAAGCGTGCAGACCAGTGCGTTCCAGAGACAGACGGTCAGTCCGCCTTTCGTGCGCTCTTCAAACAGCTTCTGAAAAATAAACTGGAGCGCGAAGAACGCACAGGCGATGAACAGATAGATATATTCCATAAGTTGTCAGTATTTCAAATGAGCGCAATTTGTGCGTTATCTCTTAACTCGTGCATTGCCGCCCCAGACGGACCAGACCTGTTCTTCATCCGCAGGCTGTGCATAGTCGGTGAGGAACGTGGTTGCGAGTGCGCCGGTTGCCCAGCCGAACTGAACCCACTTTTCGCTCTCCCAGCCTCTGAGCATCGCGTAGAGCATACCGCCGACAAAGCCGTCACCGCCGCCGATTCTGTCGAGAACGTGGATTTCACGGGGTTCCGCTACGTGCCATTCGTCGCCTGCGAGCAGGATTGCGCCCCAGATGTGGGTGTTGACATTGACCACCTGACGGAGCGTGGTTGCGAAAACGGATGCGTTCGGGAATGCCTCTCTGACACGTGCGATCATGCCCTTGAAGCTGTCGATCTTGGATGCGAGATCCTTGCCGCCGGCTTCGGGACCTTCGATTCCGAGTGCGAGCTGGAAGTCTTCCTCGTTGCCGATGAGAATGTCAGCCACGGATGCGATTTCGGTGAAGATTTCGCGGAGCTCTTCCTCGCGGTTCTTCCAGAAGGACGCGCGGTAGTTGAGGTCGAAGGAGATTCTTGTGCCGTATTTTTTCGCCGCACGTGCGAGTTCCAGACAGAAACGGCTGGTTTCCGGAGAAAGTGCGCCGATCAGACCGGAGAGATGCAGAATCTGCACGCCTTCCTCGCCGAAAATGCGGTCGGTGTCGAAATCGTTGATGTTGAGCGTACGTCCGACTTCCCCGGCACGGTCGTTGCAGACTCTCGGTCCGCGGGAGCCGTATCCGCTGTCGGCGATGTTGAACTGATGACGGTAGCCCCACGGTCCGCCCTGCTCCACTTCCGCACCTTCATAGTCGATGCCGCGGGAACGGAGATTGCGCTTGATGAAGTCGGCGATCGGGCTGTCCTTGACGAAGGTGGTGAGAACCTTGGTCTTCATGCCGAGATAGGACGCGATGGAAATCACGTTGGATTCGGCGGAGGTCGCCTGCATGAAGAAGGTGTCGGAGGACTGTACGGGCTGACCGTTCATGGGACAGATGCGGACGCCCATGGAGGTGGGAACGACGATGGCATATCTGCAATTTTCTCTGAATTTCATGGCAAACTCCTTATTTCATGTTCATTTCGTGGTC
>JAFUQY010000169.1 GCA_017472105.1 Clostridia bacterium
AATGGTACGCCGACGACGGTAAAATCTACTACATCCCCCGGGACGAGAGCATCACGCCGGATACGATTGAAGCGTACATTCCGTCGATTCACAAGCTGTTCGACATTCACGGTACGCCCGGAAATCCGGTGAAAAACATCCGGCTGAAGAATCTTGACATGGGCGTGACCCGCGGTGAGTACGGCTCGGTCGGTGTGTTCGGCGTGAACAATCCCGGCACAACCCGGTACGCGTCCGATGCACAGGCGGTATCCCAGGCGGACGGCTCGATTTCCTTCCTGTATGCATCCGGCTGCTCGATCGAGGACTGCTCGCTCACGAATTTCGGCGTGCACGGCGTTGTAATCGAGAAGGGCTGCCGCAATATCCGTCTGTCCGGAATGGTGATGCGCGACGGCGGTGCGGGCGGTGTCAAAATCATCGGCGGTGCGGTCGGCTGTGATCCGAAAGACGAAACCTTCGGCTGCACCGTGGAAGACTGCTCCATCACGTACTGCGGACGGCGGTATTTCGCGGCATGCGGCGTGCTTCTGATCCACACCTACGAAAACACCATCGCCCACAATGAAATCGGGCATCTCTACTACACCGGTGTCTCCGTCGGATGGGTCTGGGGCTACGCGCCGAATCAGTCCCATGACAACCTCATCACGAAGAACCACATCCATCACCTCGGCGGCGGCATGCTTTCCGACATGGGCGGCGTGTATCTGCTCGGACTCCAGCCGGGTACCGTCGTCTCGAACAACGTCATCCACGACGTCACCTCCCGTCACTACGGCGGATGGGCATTGTACACCGACGAAGGCTCGAGCTACATGACGCTGGAAAACAACATCTGCTGGAACACCTCCGACAACTCGTACCACCAGCACTACGGCTCGATGAACACTGTGCGCAACAACATTTTCGCCTTCTCCCGCGGTCAGATGATGCGGGTATCGCGGACGGAAACGCACCTGTCGATCATTTTCGAGAACAATATCGTTTACTCCGACGGCGCGCCGATGTTCGATATCAGCCGTGCGCAGATCAATCAGAAAACCGTGGCATCCCGCCGGAATCTCTACTTCGACACCACACGCGAATCCCCCGTCATGCGGCAGTTCGGTGAGGAAGCACTGACCCTCGGTGACATGCAGGCGTGCGGTCTGGAACACGGTTCGTGCATCGCTGACCCGATGTTCAAAGACGCCGCCAGCCACGACTTCACGCTTCTGCCCGGCTCGCCTGCGCTGGCAATGGGATTCCGTCCGATTGATGTGAGCGATGTGGGACCGAGAAAATAATGCAGAATGAGAGAGAACCGATGAATAATTTTGTTAACGTAAAGCATCTCGGAGCTGCCGGGGACGGAATCGCGGACGATGCTCCGGCAATCCAGTCGGCACTTGACATGGCGGAGAACGGCGGAAAGGTGTACATCCCGGCGGGAAACTACCGGATCGGACGCACACTGTACATCGGCGACGGCACAACAATCTGGGCGGAACCGGATGCGCGCCTGTTCGTGTGCGAAAAAACGCCGAAGAAGCGCGGGGATTTCCTGCTCTCCAACCGGGATCCTGCGGGCGGAAACCGGGATATCTCCGTCATCGGCGGTACATGGGACGGAAATTTTGACGGGAAGAACAACACGAAACCCGCCGATCTGTTTGATCAGAATGCGTTCTCCGGCTCGACCCTGAACTTCGTGAACGTGAAGAATCTCACCCTGCAAAGCCTGAACATGCGCAACTCCGTCGTGTACTACATCCGCATGGCAAAGCTCGACGGGTTCGTGATCCGCGACATTCACTTCTCCTCCGACCGGCGCGCGTTCAATCAGGACGGACTCCACTTCGGCGGCGAGGTACGGCACGGTCTGATCGAGAACATCACGGCATCCTCCGGGCAGACAAACGACGACATGATCGCCTTCAACGCGGACGACTCCATGGTGCGGCTGGAAAATCTCGATCTGTGCTGCGGTCCGATTGAAGACATCACGGTGCGCGGCGTATTTGCGGAAAACTGCTACACGGGATTCCGTTTGCTGTCCGTGAATTCCCCGATCCGCAATATCACGATGCAGGACATTTTCATCGGATGCCGCCACTTCGCGCTGAACATGGACGGTGCCCGGTACTGCCGCACGCCGCTCATCAAGCCCGGCGAAAAACCGAACGGCTCCGGTCTGATCGAGAACGTCACGATTGACAACATCACGGTCGGATCGGTGGAAAGTGCGGGTGAAAAGGCGCTGATTCTGGCGGAAACCGTACTGAAAAACGTAAAAATCACAAATTTCCGCCGGCTTGACACAAACTTTGAGAAGCCCACACTCCTCATCACCAACGCTCCCGGCTCCTTCGGCGAGATGCACGCTGACGGGAACACCCTCTCCTACCGTCTCGCAGGCGATGAATTCCGCTGGGTGAGTGACTTTGATTCCGTCATCATGAACAGTGACGCGGAAGGAACGCTCGAATAAATCCGGATCGGGCGGAAAATTTACAATTTCCATGGTGACATGTGACGTTATCTGCTGTATAATAAATAGAATTACAAAAATTTCCGCTTTGGTGATAACATGAGTTTATTTCTGAAATATCTCAGCGTGTTCGGCATGGCGATGCTCCCGGTGCTGGAGCTTCGCGGCTCGGTGCCGTGGGGTGTGGCGCAGGATCTGAACTACGGTCTGGTACTGGCAGTCAGCATCCTCGGGAACATGCTCCCTGTGCCGTTCATCATCCTGTTCATCCGGCAGATTTTTGCGTGGATGAAGAAAAAAAGCGCCCGGCTTGCGAAAATCGCGGAAAAGCTGGAGGCACGCGCCCACGAAAAAGGCGATATTCTGGTCAGATACGAAACCCTCGGACTCTTTATTTTAGTCGCAATTCCCCTGCCCGGTACGGGTGCATGGACGGGAGCCCTCGTCGCATCCATCTTTGATCTGCGCATGAAAAACGCCCTTCCCGCAATTTTCTTCGGCGTCGTCGCTGCCGGTCTGGTAATGACATTCCTCAGCTACGGCGTGGATGTGCTGATCTGAACCCGCATCTGTCCCGAAAGCACCTGTCTTCGTACCGTTCCTGAGCGGACTCGGGTGCTTTTTCTGCGGCGCACTGCCGATTTTCCGAAACCACCGACAATCTGAGAACCAATCCATCCACCGGAAGGAGGACACCTGTATGAAAAACAAAATGAACACCGAAACCATGTATGCCGCAATGATGCCGTGGCGACTGTTCTTCGTCGTGGCTCTTCCCGGCATGGTCAGCATGTTCGCCATGTCGATTTACAGCATCATCGAGGGCGCATTCATCGGTCAGCTGCTCGGCGAGGGTGCATTTGCCGCCGTCAATATCGCCATGCCCGTGGTGATGATTAACTTCTCCATCGCCGACCTGATCGGTGTTGGGGCATCGGTTCCCATTTCCATCGCACTCGGCAAAAAGGAGCACGACACGGCGAACAACGTCTTCTCCTGTTCGGTCATCATGATTTTTCTCGCGTCCCTCTTCATGGGAACGGTGCTGTATCTCGCAGCTGAGCCGCTTTGCAGCATGATGGGCGCGGATGACGTTCTGCTGGATACCTCCGTCCGCTATCTCCGTACCTGTGCGCTGTGCAGTCCGCTTGCCTCGATTTTCTTTGCCATGGACAATTACCTGCGCATCAGCGGCTATGTCAAGACGAGCATGGTCATCAACGTGGTATCCAATTTCGTCACGCTCGGGCTTCTGACCTTCTTCCTTCTCGGAATGAACATGGACGTCGTCGGATCCGCGCTTGCCACTTCCCTCTCGTTCTGTCTCTGTTCGATTACGGCGATGATTCCGTTCCTGCGCGGCAAAACACTGCTCCGCTTCACCAAACCGCACTTCCACAAGGCGATGTTCCGCGAAATTGCGGCGTGCGGCTCACCGGTCTTCATGAACAACATTTCCGGACGCGTCACGTCGATTCTTCTGAACATTTCGCTCATGACGCTCGGCGCGCAGACATGGGGGGAGGGCGGCGGTACCACTGCGGTTGCGGTTTATGCCGTGCTCATGTATGCGAGTGATCTGTGCTGGCCGCTTCTCTACGGCATCAGCGATTCCCTCTCTCCTGCCATCGGCTTCAACTGGGGTGCGGAAAACTACACCAGAGTGAAGCAGATCGTGAAATGCGGCTATCTCGGCACGGGTATTGTGGGACTGGTCTCGACGGCTGTGCTGTACTTCTGCTCCGGGATTGTGGCGTCCCTTTTCGTCAATGCGGAGGACGTCATGCTTCTCGAAGAATCCACCCGCGCGATCCGGCTGTTCTGCTTTGCGTATCTCTTCCGCTGGTTCGGTGTGACGACACAGGGTTTCCTCAGCGCCATCGAAAAACCGGCTCTGGCAACGATCATGTCCGTATCCATCGCGCTGATCTTCCCGGTTCTCATGCTCATCGTGCTCTGGCCGCTCGGACTTGACGGTATCTGGCTCAATTTCGTTGGAGTGAACATCCTCATCTGCATTCTCGGAGCGTTCCTGCTCGCAAGAATCCGGAGGGAAATGAAACAGAAATCCGCCGCGAAGACTGATGAATAAATCCTGAATAACGCAAAAATACGAGCGGTACGCTGTGTACTGCCCGTATTTTTTGTTTTGCCTTTGTATTTCCACCCGTTCCTTTTGCAGCAGGTCCGATTTTTTCCGCCAAACCGTCGGGAGTGACCGCAGCCTCGCCCGTCATCGGAATCGGACATGCATTCCGCAGGAGCACGGGAGATTGCAGCAGGGAATATTCATTTTCCGGGAAGCCGGTGCTTGACTTGACGCCGTTCCTGTGATAAAATGGAGTCAAACTATAAATGATTCAAGGAGAAATAACATGAGCTACGAACAGTACGTCCCCTACACACCCGCTGACGACCGTTACTCGAAGATGCCCTACCGCAGATGCGGCAGAAGCGGTCTCAAGCTCCCGGCAATTTCCCTCGGTCTCTGGCACAACTTCGGGGACATCACCCCGTTCGGTGTACAGCAGAAAATCCTCCGCACCGCCTTTGACTGCGGCATCACCCACTTCGACCTCGCGAACAACTACGGCCCGCCGTACGGTGAAGCGGAACGCAACTTCGGCGAACACATGAAGCGCGACTGGCACATCTGGCGTGACGAGCTGGTGATCTCCACCAAGGCGGGATTTGACATGTGGAAGGGTCCCTACGGCAACGAC
>JAFUQY010000170.1 GCA_017472105.1 Clostridia bacterium
GGCTTCTTCTCCGGCTTCCTGAACGATCCCGTGGACATCTACGGCATTGAACCTCTCGGCAGAGGCACCAACCTCGGTGACCACGCGGCAAGCCTCCAGTACGGCGAAGAAGGCGTTATGCACGGCTTCAACTCCATCATGCTCAAGGACGAAAACGGCGATCCCGCACCGGTTTACTCCGTTTCCAGCGGTCTGGACTATCCTTCCTCCGGTCCCGAGCACGCATTCCTCCACGACATCGGCAGAGTCAAGTACGACGTGATCGACGACGACGAAGCAATCGACGCATTCTTCGAACTCTCCCGCAAGGAAGGCATCATTCCCGCACTGGAAAGCGCACACGCAGTTGCATACGGCATCAAGCTCGCGAAGAAGATGGGCAAGGGTTCCGTTCTCATCAACCTCTCCGGCCGCGGCGACAAGGACATGGACTACGTCATCGAAAGATACGGCGTAAGATAAAAAAGAATAACAAAAAGCTGACCTTTCACAGTACGAAAGAGTCAGCTTTTTCTGTTTGTATCAGCCGCAGATTTTCTTTGCCGTCTGAAGTGCGGCGTCGATGTTTTCTGCGAAGTTTTCCGCACCCACAGCGTCGTACAGACCGGCTTTCTTCATTGCCTGCATCGGCTGTGCGTTCACGTGGGAGAGAATGAGCGTGATGCCGTCTTTCTTGCACTTCTTTTCCAGTGCGAGCAGGGGACGCATTGCGGAGATATCGAGGGAGGGAACACTGCGCATCCGCAGAATCACAGCTTTGGTGCCTTCATCAAGGGGAAGTGCCGCAAACTTGTCGGAGGACGCGAAGAACATCGGACCGTCGAGCTCGAATACCTGCGTGCCTTCGGGAATTTCCAGCTCACGGTCGTCTTCCGCTTCCTTCCATCCGCGGACGGTGGTCACATCAGCCATGCGCTTCATGAACAGCACCGCGGAGAGGATCATGCCGACTTCGATGGCAACGACGAGGTCGAATACAACGGTGAGAACGAAGGTGAGAACGAGTACGAGAATGTCGGGCAGCTGTGCGGTCTTGCAGATCTTCACAAACTGACGCCATTCGCACATGTTGTACGCAACCATGAAGAGGATTGCGGCGATGATGGGCATCGGAATCCACGCGGCGTAGGGCATGAGAACCACAAGGATCAGAAGGAGCACTGCGGCGTGAACCATACCGGCAACGGGAGTACGTCCGCCGTTCTTGACGTTGGCAGCAGTACGAGCGATGGCACCGGTTGCGGGAATGCCGCCGAACAGACCGGACGCGATGTTGCCCATACCCTGTGCGATCAGCTCGGTGTTGGAGTTGTGCTTGTCCCCGATCATGCCGTCGGAAACCACGCAGGAGAGCAGGGACTCGATGCCCGCGAGAATGGCGATGGTGAACGCGCTGGGAATCAGCTCACGCACAGTGGACAGCTCGAAGGACGGAACGGAGAAGGCGGGCAGGTCGCGGGAGATGGTGTAGAGATCGCCGATGGTGTTGACGTTCATGTTAAACACCTTCACGATCACCACGCCGACGACAACTGCGATGAGGGAGCCGGGAATCTTCTTGGAAATCTTCGGCCATACGATGAGAATCGCCAGACCGATCGCGCCGACGAGGAGTGCCTGCCAGTTGAATGTGGAGATGTTCGCGAACACAGCCTCGAGCTTTTCCATGGATTCAATCGCGTGGGTGCCTTCCGGGTAGGTCAGACCGAGGAAGTCCTTGATCTGTCCGATGACGATGGTCAGCGCAATGCCGGAGGTGAATCCGGTCGTGATGGTGTAGGGGATGTACTTGATGAGGGAACCAAAGCGGCAGACGCCCATCAGAATCAGGAGAAGACCCGCCATCAGGGTTGCGATGACAAGACCTTCCGTGCCGAACTGTGCGACGATGCCGGCGACGATGGTGGCAAACGCGGCTGTGGGACCGGAAATGTTCACCGCACTTCCGCCGAGGAAGGAGATGACAAAGCCGGCGACGATCGCGGTGTACAGACCCTTTTCGGGGGACACACC
>JAFUQY010000015.1 GCA_017472105.1 Clostridia bacterium
ATAGCCTGCGATCTTGTCGACGGATTTGTTCAGTGCCTTCTTGATCTTCGCGTATCTGGAGGCAATATCGGCCACCTGATCGCGGAGCATGTCGCGGAACATGTACGGCAGTCCCTGGAATTCGCTGTCGCCGAAGAGGAAGGAGAAGTCGAAGTTTCTGCCGGCGAGGACGAGGTCAACCATATTTGCCGTATCCTTGTCAACGGAATACTTGCCCTTGAGCGCGATGTCATAGTACTGCGGGAATACGGAACGGTAGGATTCCGCCGCGAGCCATGCGTCGGAGCTGATGCCGGGATGCGCCGCGTAGCCGAAGACGTCCTCGTTGCCCTTCTGACCGTCGCCGTATAGAGAATGCCATTGATGGTGTTGGATTCGTTGGCAAGCTGGTTCCACCACGGCTGGCTGAAGTCCACGTTATCCACTTCGTTCCAGTTCCGGCAAACGCCCGCGCGGATCGGAGTTGAGGATTTCCATGCACAGTGGGACGTGACCTCGTAGGCATCGGTACCGGACGTCACGAGTTGGCAACGTCACTGGTGATCGCTCCGAGGGAGTCGTAGTCCACGGACTGGATTTTTACATCAAACCGGTCTTCGATCTTGAGATTTCTGTTGTAAACGGCATCGTTCGCGCCTTCGCCGTTCAGTTCTTCGCTGTAAAACTCGTATTTGTTGCTGATCTGCTGTGCGGCACGGAATTCCTGACCGTCGAAGGTGATCTCCGGGAGATTGTCGGGAATATTGGCACGGGTGATTTCGGTCTCTTCTGCGTCTTCCGATACTTCCGCAGCGGTATCCGCAGTCACAGCTCCCGGAACGGCATCGGTTTCTTCTCCGCCGGAGGCATTGTCGCTGCACGCTGTCAGGGAGGACAGGAGCTTCAGAAGTGCGAGCAGGAATGCACCAGTTCTTTTAATGGTATTGATTTCCTTTACTTCAGATTGAGTTATTATTTTACAACTCTCTTCCATTATAGCATCGCGCCGGACACAAAGCAAGACAATACTTGCCGAGGATAAGTCAGAAACAAACTTCCTCAGCCGGGTGTCAGAGCGCAATCACCGCAATGCTGTACGCCGGGAGCTTGACGGTCATCTCGCCCTGTGCTTCTCCTGTGACGGTCTCGGAGATTGTGATAGTCTCCGGATTTTCCGCGGTATTCACGGCATCCTTCGCACCGTTCAGCATCTTCATCCGCCATGTATATGCTCCCGCACGTGCCGCAATCACAACCTCTTCCTCCGCATCCGAGCGGTTGAGCAGGCAGACGGAAATCTCTTCGCCGTCCGTCATCACCGCCGCGTTGAACCGGGCATCGATCACGTCCTCATTGAAGGCAAGCGTCTCGCCGAGCCATGCCTCCTCCAGCAGGATGTTCAAAAGTCCCGCAGGCTGATACCACACGCTCCGGTTGTTCATGAAGAGGAGTCCCTGATTCCAGTTGTTGTCGTTGTGCTTGTCCACCTGCAAACAGTTCGCACTGCACATGTACGGCAGGATTTCGCTGTGACGGATCGCCTCAAGGATGGAGTACGCATTCGCCATGCCGCGCTCGATATCGTGGGAGTTTGCGTTGAGCTCGTACACGCACAGCTTCACGCCGCTTCCGGGCACCAGCTTTTCGAGATTTTCATAGAACGACCACACCGCCTTCGGGAACGGCAGAGGAGAATCCCCGTGCTCGGACCACCAGTGAATGTCAATATAAACTTTGCCGACCTGACCCTCGTCCTTCGCGAATTGCAGAATCCGTTCGTGCGGATGCAGGGTCGTGATGCCGGCGCCGGTGGATCGCTCGGGCAGCTGATACGGGTCGTCGATGACTTTTTTGTAGTCAAAGTCGCCCACAACCATGATGATTTCGGGATTCACCGACCATACGCCGCGGCATGCCGCAATAAACCGGTCGGCAAAGGCTTCGTCCACGCGCTCCTCGTTGCCGAACTGGATGAATTTCAGCTTGTACGGCTCGGGATGTGCGGATTTCATGCGCAGCTGTACCCATTCGTCGTTCTCATCCGTGCCGAGCGCATACCGTGCAAAGTCGCGCATGTCTTCCCCGGTTTCGTATCCGTTGAAGTCGGGGACGCATTCCACGCCGATTTTTTCACACAGCTCGATGAACTCGAGAATTCCGAAGCCGAAGGAGGACTCGGGATACCAGAATCCTTTATACACCGGACGGAACTCCGGCTCGCCGGTCATTTTCTTCCAGAGATATTCCCGCGCATTCGCCATGCATCCGCCGAACCGGAGAATGGAAATTCCCATGTTTTCCAGTCCTTCCCCGACGTCACGGCGCGCGTGCATGCCCTTGTAAAGTCCCCATTCGTCCGGCTCAAGGAACGCGTATCCGAGCGCGATTTCCCCGTTTCCGATCGTCACGGCAAAGGAACCGTCGCACTCTTCCGTTGGAGAAGTCAGGGTGAACGCGTATTTTGCCCAGTCCCCGCTGACGGTGAACGTTTTTGCATCGTGAATCATCGTGCAGTCCGCGTTTCGCAGGGAGACGGTCACCTCGGTCTCTTCCGCCGCACGGATGTACAGATATCCGCGGTACGGCTTGTTTTCCGCAAAATGCATCCCAGATTTGTTCAGACCGCGGTTGTACACACCGGTTTCCATACCATTTGCCCGGACAATCTGGCTGTGACAGTTTTTGAAGCTGTCGCCGAAGCCGTAGGAGTCCGCATTTCCGCCGAGCGGGAGCCACATTTTCGACACCTCGGGCAGAATCTTCTTCGGCGGAATGGAAACGGGAGCGTCATCGAGAGTGATTTCCGTGAATTCCGCCGCCGTCTGCCAGCAGCGAAGTCCGAGCATGCCGCAGAGCACCGGATCGTCGTCCGTGAAGTCAATGACCTGCACGCCGTCCACGGATACGCGGATGCGGCTGTCTTCCAGCGATGCCGCCAGTGTCACGGTATCCCCTGCGCCGACGGATACGGGAACATCCTTGAGAAGCACGAAATTGTTCCGGTGACGTGCCAGACGGACGATGCCGCCGCCGACTGCGATTTCGTACCCAGTGAACGCATCCGCACCGTTTTTCGCATCCGACACCCGGCAGACAAATCCCGCCAGTCCGTTTCCGTCAAGCCGGATCTTCGCGCTCACGGAGGAGTTCTTCATTTCGGTTTCCTTGAACACGAGCTTCGGACCGGAGCCTTCACGACCGCAGAGAACCTTTCCGCCGTCAATGTCCCATGTGCTTCCGAAAATCGTCAGGCGCTGTGCATCCATGCCGCTTTCCGCAGGTTCTGCAAAGGATTCACCGAAGATCATCTGCGACCAGATTCCGCCGTAGAGCTCGTGATTCACGTCTTCCATGCAGGCGCCGCGCAGCCACGGAGATACCTTCCCCGCTGTTTTTTCCGTATTGATTCTGATCTGTTTCATTTGTTTCCACCTGTTCTGTATTTTTCTGAATGACACTTCAGATGCTGATTCCATTTTACAATACCTGACCGGCGTTGTAAAGCCAATTCTTGATAAAAACCGGATAAAATTCACACAAACCGATTGATTTCCCGTTTTTTCTCCGTTACAATAGAATCATCAGAA
>JAFUQY010000171.1 GCA_017472105.1 Clostridia bacterium
ATCTGATACTGAAAATACTTGTCACCAGCATGAAGGGGCATCCCATCGTGGAGCTGAAATTCAGCGGTGTGATGGATATGCGGCTTGCCGGTGCGTTTTCCGATATTGTCTGCTTCAGTATGAAGTGGGATACCGTAAAGCCGCCGAGGTATCCGAATCCCTACGTCCCTTGGACGAACGAGTTTGAATTTGACTGGGAAAACTACTCCATGGAGACGAACAGAATCATTGCCGTCACTGCGGAATGGAGATTTGTAGAGTAAGCGGCGACTGATAGCGGAAACAGTAACAATATACGTGAAACAGGATGGTGCCATGAACGAATTCATCAAGCTGAACAACGAACAGGATTATCTGGACTTTCAGACCCGCACGAACGGACTGCACGACGGGTACATCATCTCCGTGAACCACCAAAGACCCGTGTTCTTTGATAACAACCTATTATGCTATATCCCCGAATCGAAGATGACGCTGAAAATCCTTGTATCCAGCATGCCGGGACACCCCGTCGTTGAGATGAGATTCACTGCGACCCGGGACATGCGGCTCCACAATGACTGTCTTTTCGGTTTCTCGATGAAGTGGGGCACCATGAACCACCAATGGCATCCGATTCCCTATGTCCAGTGGGCATCGGAACCGGACTTTGACTGGGAACATCATTCCATGGAAACCGACCGGTCGACCACGTATGTCATTGCCACCACTGCGGAATGGAGATTTGCAAATGATAGTTTCTAAAGACGACTGGCGTCTGTACCGCGGGCAGGAAGAGTATTTGAAACACGAGACTTTACATCACAGGAAATACAGCAAGGACGACCACGATCATTGTGAGTTCTGTTGGATTTCGATCAACAGGCCTTTACCGAATGCACCTGCTTCGGAAAAGTATGTCACGGAAGGCTACTGTACCGGTGATAAAAGAATATGGATATGTGAAAAATGCTTTGAAGACTTCGCCGATACTTTTATGTGGACAGTCTTATAGCTTTTCGGAGGAAACGCCATGATTCACGAAATCACACTCAGCGGTCTGGACTGCGGCGGAATCCGCATACGGCTCGAATCCGTTTACCGTCCGCCCGAGGGAAAGTTCACCGGATACGAGGACTGCTTCGGAACAATCGAAATCCGCACGGTGTATTTCCGCACAGCAGAGGACGCGCCGCTCTGGACTTCGGTCAATTCCCTGCAACGCTTCTGCCGTGAGCTGGAAGAATGCCACCGGACGCTCTCCGGCACGGCGGGACACGAAACCTACGAAAACAATCTCGCGCTGAGTGTCACCATGACAAAGCACGGACACGCCGAGGTACGCGGAACATACCAGCCCGACATGGCGGACGACAACATTCTGCACTTCCGCTTCGACACCGACCAGACCATGATCGCCGGGACAGTGCGGGAGCTGCGGAAATTCCTCGATTCAGCCATGAACGATAACATATGAGGGAAATTATGAGTTACAAATACACAATTATAGAAACACACAGCAACAAAAACATTGACGATCATTCCTCCGTGCTCCTGCATGACGCCGTGGTGCAGTCGGTGCGGTACGAAAACGGGGACTTCATCCTGTCAATGGAGAGCATCAGTGTCATGCCGAACCGCGAACCGAACGAAACCGACCGCTTTCTCTCCACCGGACAGGCGGAAATCCGGATTCATGACACCGTCATCCCGGACGGCTATCCCATGGATGCGGTGGATTACGATCTCGATTCCTTCAAATACAACCTCAAAACGGGGGTGTATCAGCTTTATGCCTTCATTCCTGCCAAAGAGTGCCATAGCATCCGCGCCGGGTTCCGGTTCCCCTGCAAAAGCGTCACGTACAGCTTTGACGAATTCACCGGGGACTCGTGGATTCAGCAGAGCCGTGACCATCAGCGGCAGAATCTCGAACGCTTCATCGAAATGGGACACGGCGGCGCATGGCGGATGCTCAAGGGAATGCACCCGAGCGTGCGCGACGAATACGTCGATCTCATCATCAAAGCGGCGGTGAAGGAGCAGCGTTTCGATATCCAGTGCGATGAACCGCGGACGGAGTATGTCATGGATCTGCTCTCGCTCTACGATGAAAAAGGCGTAAAAAACACCCGTGAGCACATTCTCAACGTCCTCATGCTCCAGAGCTGGCGATCCGCGTGGACGAATGCTGTGACTCCCGACGATTTCGCGCACTCGGTGAACATGATTCTTGCAAACCATAATCATCCGCTCGCTGAGGAAACGCTTGCCTATCTGGAGTCACATCTGAACGAGCTTTACGGTAGCATCGAAGACAAGGACTCGAATGAAGCGGACTGGGTGGAGAGGAAACGGGAGTACCTCGGACGTGCGCTCGGAAAACTGCCGCCGGAAGAGTTCCCGGAACCGACTCAGCACCCGCAGATTCCCCAGTACACGATGGATGACATCATCGAGATGTGCCGGACAGCGGAAGCCAATGTGCATCCGATGCGGTTCCGGAAGTATTTTGACGAATCCTGCACAGCGGAAGATATTGAAAAACTTCTCTCAACCGCACGGAACGAGGAAAACCGCACAAGCCGCGGACGGATGTACTCGATGTTCGCG
>JAFUQY010000172.1 GCA_017472105.1 Clostridia bacterium
ATACGAAAATGGAAAACGTCAGCTCCCGATTGAGGTGTTGATTCAGCTCGCAGATCTGTATCAGACATCAACAGATTATATACTGCGCCGCACGGACAACCCCAATCCGTATCAGGAATAAAACCAATTTAAAAATCAATGAAATATAAAAAATCCGGCTGTCCAAAATGGATATACCGGATTTTTGTATAAATTGAGAGCCAATGGAACGCTGATTACCCCTTCACAGGTGCGGCGATGATTTCGTCACGGCGGGTGAGGAGATCGTCGGATGCGATTGCGGCTTCCAGTGCGTCCATGCCGATGCGGTCGATGCAGCCGCCCAGACGTTCCTTTGCGTAACCGTTTTCCTTGTACCACAGCATGACCTTCTCGATCACGGCGGGGACTTCGGCTTCGGAATACACACCGGAGAGGAGCGTGCCCATCCGCTGTTTCTTGCCCCACGTTCCGCCGACGTAGATGCGGCATGCGGACTCGGCTTCTTTCGGGAACGCGCCGAAGGGACATTTGCCGATGCAGACGCCGCAGGACGTGCAGTCTTCCGAACGCTGAGCCTTTCCGCCGGTGACTTTGACTGCACGGGAGGGACATGCGGCTTCCACGGCACATTTTGCGCATCCGCGGCACTTGTCGGAGTCGAACGTGAACACGCGGCAGCCCTCGATCCCGACGTCGTTGAGGCTCGGCTTCATGCAGCTGTTGGGACATCCGCCGACGCCGATTTTGAATTTATGCGGCAGCTTGACATGAGCCATGCCGACGTAGAAGCGGTCGTGGATGATTTTGGCGAGGGTGAACGTGTCGATGTTGCCGTAGACGCAGGTTGTGCCCTTGCAGGATGTGACGGGACGTACCTTTGCGCCGGTTCCGCCGAAATGCAGTCCGCGCGACGCCATGAACGCCTCGGCTTCGGGGATTTTATCAAACGGGATGCCGGGAATTTCCGCGGACTGACGGCTGGTGACGATGACCCTGCCGGAGCCGAATTTTTCCGCGCATTCGCCCAGTGCGATCACGGCGTCAGCGGAAAAAAGCCCGCCCACGGAAACCACGCGCCCGGAAAAGCACTCCGTCCCGCGGTTGAGAAGGAACCCCCGTCCCTTGACGGAAGCGATGTTTTCTTTGGTGATGCTCATTGTCGTTCTCCTTGGTGGTTGTATGCAGTTGTTGATTTTCAGTCGAGGAACAAATATGCTCCTCTGTATTCGAATCCGCATGCTTTTGCGGTATTGATGGACGCTTCATTGGTCTGTACACAGCTGTAACAATATATGCAGTTCCCGTCAGCCGAACTGATTGCCGACAGCAGACGTTTCGCATACCCTTTCCGGCGATGACGGCGGCTGACATAAATATTGATTGTGGCAATACCGAGATCCTTTTCACGGCTGGACTGAACAAATCCGGCAAGTACGCCGTCGATGAAAATCCCCAGAAGAGTTTCATTGGGGTCATGCAGATAATCGTCGTAACCTGAGCGGAAATCTTCTGCAATCCCTTGTCCGATGTTGTTGTCGTCCGGGTCCGGTGCACAGCAGAGAAGGACAGCGTCACGGTCAGCGGCGGTCAACGTGCGGATTGCGTCATCGCTGTACGGCATGCAGCTCCGGGAAAACTTATAGGACCCCGGTTTGTCCTGTAATCCGGCGGGAATGTTTCCCCATGTCAGAACCATCAGCGATTCGTCGGCACTGCCTCTTGCTTTTTTTACGGATTCGATTGCGGACAGCAGTTCGGCATTCTCCGAGAGCGCATGAATGTGCCAGCTATTTCCGGACTTGACGGCAAGACAGCCGCAGACGAGGTAGGGAATGACATCGACATCTCCGGAAAAGTTTTCATAATATATCCGGGACTGCTCCTGCGAAATCAGTCTGGCAGGATGGGTGAGGTATAAGTCCCGTGCTTCCTGAAGCGAGATCTGTTTCATGAAGTACTCCTGTGTTTTCGATTGCATCCAGTATATCACAAATCCCCGTGTGCGTCAACCTTCCCGCCGGCAGATTTCCCAGAACGCTACGGCACTGGCGGCGGCAACGTTGAGCGAATCCACGCCGTGGAACATCGGGATTTTCACCGTCCAGTCCGAGCGGCGGATGGTTTCCTCGGTCAGTCCCGTGCCTTCCGTGCCG
>JAFUQY010000173.1 GCA_017472105.1 Clostridia bacterium
CGGATGCATGGGGGCAGGACATCCCCTATTTGCAGGCGATGGAAACTCCGTGGGAAAACTACATGGTACACAACAACGGCTTCTGGATTGTTGAGGCTTCTCCTGAGGAGATCACGACCCGTCTGAACAACCTCGGATATGACGAAATCGAAGGCTACGTTGAGGAAATCGAGATCACGGGATACGGCGACAACTCCACCTACGTCACCGAAATGACCATCATCGACGAATACGGCAACGAGCTTGTGATCGAGAAGTCCGACAATGTCCGCATCGCGCTGTCCACGTGGCTCAAGAGTGCGAACTTTGTTGTGGGACGCGGTGAGGTCGAATATACCGAAAACGTGATTGTGTCCGATTACGAGGAAGAAGAATACGAAGACTTCATCTCCTACGACGACATGGCGGAAGGCTACGGTCTGGACTACGGCTACATCAATCTCGGCGGAAACTACGTCCTGACCGATGACGGATGGGAAGAAATCGAGTACGAATACGGCGACGAAACCTACATTCTCACCGATGAAGGTCAGCAGACGCACAAGAAGAAGGATATCTTCGTCATGTCCCATCAGAACGCCGCCGCATTCCTCGGAGACGAGTACCTGAAGTACGTCACCTACGAGGAAGAGGAAGAAGACGATGACCGCAACATCGTTGTCAACGAAGACAAATCCACATCGGAAGTGCTGTACAAGGTGGCATACGCCGATGACGAGGACAACTTCATCTTCGTCGGCAAGGGCTGGGGTCACGGTGTCGGCATGAGCCAGTACGGTGCTCGTGATATGGCAGGCATGGGCTACGACGCGGAAGAAATCCTTGCGGCATACTTCAAGGATACCGAAATCATGCACTACGAGGACTCCGACAACTTCAATTGAATAAAAGCAAAAGAAAAAGCGGATTTCCGGGAAAAACCGGTGATCCGCTTTTGTTGTTTGCTGGAATGACTCAGCCTGCGAGCGCTTCTTCGATGGCACGGGAGAGCTGGTCGGCGCAGGAGGTAGCACGGGGTCCGCAGGTGTTGCCGCGCAGAATCTGCATGATTTCTTCGGCATTCTTGCCTTCAACGAGCTTGGAGATCGCCTTGAGGTTGCCGTTGCAGCCGCCGGTGAAGGAGACAGTTGTGAGAATGCCGTCGGTGAGATCAAAGGAAATGACGGAAGAGCAGGTGCCCTTGGTCTTGTAAGTATATTTCATTTCGGATATCCTTTCGGTTATGCTTCGGGTTCGGTGGTTTCCGGTGTGGTCTGAGCAGCGGTGCGGACACTGACATTTGCGGTGACGGTGTCGATTTTGAGCTTGCCCGGATTGCTTTCGGAACCGATGTGGTTGTACGGCGGGCTGACGGTTACGCCGTCGATGTGAACAAAGCCGCCGACGGACCGGACTTCGAGGTTCATGTCCTCGGTCTTGGTGACGGAGTCGATGGAAACGGAGCCGGTGTTGCAGACGATTTCACCGTTGCCGGAGCAGCGGAAGAGGTTTGCGGTCATCTGCAGGTTTTCCGCGTTGATGTCAAGATTGGAAATGAACGCGGTGGTGAGATTCAGGGTCACGTTCTTCGCAGGCTTGTCATCCTCGCCGGAGTTGATGGTCAGCGCGGAGGAAGTCTTGAGGGTGGAGGCGTTGATGGTCGCTTCCTGGGTGACGATGCTGTAATCGCTTTCGGAAACCATATCCCTGATGGTCAGGGTACAGAGATTTGCCTGAATGTCGAAGATCTTGATTTCCTTGTCCTTGGTCAGATAGATGTTGATGACCTTCTGCCGCTCCTCGGTTTCCTCCTGCTTGAGATCGGAGAAATTCAGGATGTAGCGCATGCCCTTGAAGGAGAAGCCGTTCTCCCAGAATTTCAGCATGGACATCAGGTCCGGAATTTCATCGAAGCTGAGGATGCGGTTGGTAGCGGAGAGGGAATAGTAGTTTTCCTTGAAGTTGACGAATTCGATGTAGGATCTGTCGCTCTTGCCGATGATGTTGATCTCGGCGTCCTCCACGATCAGCTCGATTTTGGAGATTTCCGAGTCGGTCAGATCCACGGTCTGTACATTGTCCTCACCCCGGATTTCGGAGAACAGGTACTCGCCGTTTGCCTGAGCCATGTTCTGCGCGATCATGCAGGTCACAAGCCCCACGATCACCAGAAGGACGGCTACGATCAGAGAAACAATGGATTGGGGTCTCACAGCTTATAGCACTCCCTTCTGATGACGAAGAATAAATCCTTGAGCTTGCCGTAAACAAAGCCCATGAAGGTTCCCACCTGGGAAATGATCCAGGGAAGGAGACGTACGGAAATGTTGTAGATCAGCACAGCAACGAACAGAACCGCGCCCGCGACCATGATGCCGAGGCCGATTTCGTATATGCCCGCCGCCACGAAGGAGAACAGCTGCGTGATGCCGAAGATGATGCCCACGAGGGACACAACGGCACCGGCGGCAACCACACCTGCCAGCAGAACGCATCCTGCGACGATCAGTGCGGCAAGCCCGATGAACAGTGCAGCGAAGACAAGGAAGATGCCCGCCAGAAGTCCGAGTGTAATGGGCAGCGTGAGGAAGAGACCCACCCAGAAGATAATCATGCCCTTGGTTGTCGTCGCGGATTCGGGAGAGTATTCGAAGTACTCGTCCGCGTCATCGTCGAAGAGATCCTTTACATCCGGCTTGGGAGCGGGCTTCGGCTTCGGTTCCTGAACCGGTTTGGGCGGCTCTTCCGGCACATTTTCCTTTGACGGAGCGATCTGTGCCTGCTGAGCAGCGCGCGCCGCTTTCATCTTCCGGATAATGACCGCGGAGATGCTGTCGGCCAGCTGCTCTATTTCATCGTTTGACTGGATTGCTTCAATTTCAGAAAGATCGTCGGCGGTGAAGGACCGGCGGAAGTTGGCGACCTGCTTGGCTGCCATCTCGTCAGGAATCCCGCGCTGCACCAGAGCCGACTGAAGCTCTCTCATGAAAATATTCAATTCCATCCTGCAAACTCACCTCTCTTTTGGGATTTTATTCGGTAGATTTTTTCATATTCTTATGATATAATGTCATGGTTGGCAATCATCGTTAAGCTAAAAAAATCACTTACCTATATTCTATCAAAAAACGGAGCGTAAATCAATATGAGAATGAGAAAAAAACGCCACGGAAGTGAAAGACTTCTCGCACTTTCCGCACTTTTATACCCGGATACCGCAGAAATCTGGACTCCCGCCGCAGAAGTGTTCGGAAACGACCGTCCTCTCAAGCTGGAAGTCGGATGCGGCAAGGGCGATTTTATCACCCGTCTGTCCGTGCGCGATACCGAATTCAACTACATCGCACTGGAACGCGTTGCGGATGTCTGTGTCTGCGCGGTTGAAAAATACGCGAGAAGCCGGAATCTCGGCGACATGGCTCCCAACGGCGGCTGGCTCTCTCCCGAAGGCGATCTGTACAAAAACGGCGACGCGTGGAACATCCCCGAGGAGCTCCGCGGCAACGTGCGCTTCATTGCAGGAGAAGCAAACAGCGTGATGGAAAAGATGCCCGATGACTCTCTCGCCGGAATCATCGCAAACTTCAGCGACCCGTGGAGCAAGGCAGGCACCGCCAAGAGACGTCTGACCAGCCCCGCATTCCTCGCGAATTACAGGCGTGTTCTCGCACCCGGCGCGGCATTCGCGTTCAAGTCCGACAACGACGACCTCTTCGACTACACCGTGGAAATGCTCCCGCAGTGCGGATTCGAAATCGTCTTTGAAACCCGCGATCTGCATGCCTCCGAACGTGCCGGAACCAACATCGTCACCGAATACGAGCGCAGTTTTACCGAAAAGGGCATCAAAATCAAAATGCTCGAAGCTGTTCCGAAGAAGTAAAAATAAAAAAACACTTGACAGAACTTCCCGCAAGTGATATAATTAACAATATGAACGCGCAGAAATTATTTAATAAATTTCCACATATATATGATATCACATTTTCTGCCGTTTGTCAAGAGGGTTTCCGAACTTTTTACAGAAATTTTTCCCGCAGATCAAATGCGCGGAAGAAGAAGGAGAAATCAATCGTATGCATGAGCTGATATCCATTGAAAACATATCACTGCGGCCGGTATCGAAGGAAATTCTGGCACTGAACGAAGTATCTTCGCAGTACGGACTGGTTCTGTCGGAAGAAGACGCGAAGGAACTGTCCGAGATGCGGAACAAATCCCTTGTGGAAAACGAACGCATCGAAATCGGCGTGGGTGCGGTTGCCGAGATCATCAAGCGGTTCTGCACGTCCCGGTACATCACGAAGGAAAACTACACCTACGTTCTGAACGAGGTCACATATCTCTTCTATTATATTAAAACCGAAACCGACGACAAAATTTCCGACGGCGAGCTGATCGGGGAACTGTTCGAACGGTTTGAACTCTACTGCCGCGGCAGCATTGACACGCTTCAGGCGCGCGAAACCGAAAAGATCATCCGCAAGATCAACAGCGGGGACAAGTATTACGAATGGTACAAGGACCGCGACGAGCTGGACTACACACCCGAACAGGGCTCCCGCGAAGCTCCCGTGGAATACGAGGACAACGGCATTCATACCGCACGGCGCGCAACGGTTTCCTCCTACGGCGAGGATTTCTTCGGCATCGACGACGTCGCGGATCACGATATGTACGAGGAAGACTTCGACTACAACGCCGACGGCTTCACGGACGCGGAACTGGACGCATTCGACGAATTCTACGAACACAGCAAGGTTCTCAACTCCATGGACGGACCGATTCTGAATCTTGCCAAGGAAGACATGCCCGACGAGGAGGACAAAGACGATGAATGAGAACGGACTTACATCCTACCGTGTAATCAATCCCGATAATCTCGACCGGAACAACTACGCAAACTCCCTGTCCGCCGAAGCCGAGCGCATCGGACTGGTGACGGAGAGCGACGTCGAGCGGCTGAAGATGGACATGATGAACACCCTCGCGGACGTGATCGGACTGTACACGAAGAACGAATCCACCTCGCTCAAGTCCCACACCGCGGAGCAGCTTGCCGCATCCATGATGTACAGCATCGACACGTATCTGCTTTCGCTCGGGGACCCCATGGAGGCTGCCAAAACTCTCTTCGAGCGCAAGCCGCTGGAGCTGTACGGCAAGGGTACTCTCATCAATCAGAAGCACCACGACGACGCCAAGCACCTCTTCGGCAAGGCGCGCTTCACCCGTCTCAAGGACGCGGGCGAGCAGTACGACAAGACGCTTGATAAATACTTCCCGTACTACCTCAGGCACTACAACGCGAAATTCACCGCGCACGACAAGATCTATATCAATCTCAAGCTCGGCAAGTACAAGCTCAGCGGCGCGTACCACATCGACGGTGCGGTGAAGCTCCTGAAAATGATCGTGCTTCTCAACGCGGGCAGCAATTCCGACGTGGTCATCCGTCTTCCGGAGGAACAATCCGGCGGCGCAGAAGAATCAGAACAGCGCAGTTGACAGCGGTCATGATCCCGATGATTCCGTCAGCGAGAAGCCACATCACCGGCGAAGAAATCACCGAACCGAAAAATGCGCACAGAACCGACAGAGCGGCGTAGAGAATCCGCGGCAGACGGGCACGGCTCAGATACATGACAGCGGATGTGCCGTAGAAAATCTGTGCAATGATCGTGCTGAACGCGAACAGGAGCACGGAAATTTGCAGAATCGTGTGAACCGTGTCACCGCCGAGCAGTCGGAACGCATCGAGCGTCACCGGAGCGGCATCCGCGTCGCATTTCCACGGAATCACCCCGAACTTCCGGTCAGCGATCAGGAGCACCAGTGCCGTCAGCGTACACAGAATCAGCGTATCGAATATCACCTCCACCATTCCAAGGGTCGCCTGATGGTGGGGGCTTTTCGTTTCCGCGGACGCGTGTGCTGTCGGAGAAGTTCCGCATCCGGCTTCGTTTGAGAAAATCCCGCGCATGATCCCGAACCGGAACGCCTCCCGGACGCCGAATCCGACCGCGGCACCGGATACGGCACGGGAAGAGAACGCGGAGACGATGATGTCCCCGAAAAGCCCCGGCAGAAGCGTGGCATTGCGGCAGAGAATCCACACGGTGACGGCGATGTACACCAGCGTGAGCGGCGGGATGAGGGATGACGTGATCCGCTCGATTCTGTGCGTGCCGGAGAGGATGGCAAGTCCGGTCAGAGCTGCCAGAACAGCACCGCAGATGAGACGCGAATTCCCGTCGAATACACATGCCGCCGCATTGGACTGTACGATATTTCCGGTGATGAGCGAGTTGAGACAGCAGAGCACTGCGAAGGCCACGCCGCACACAGCCGCAGATTTTGTCCCGATCCCGTCACGGATATAGTACATCGCACCGCCGACCCAGCCCTTTCCCGAAGGAAGACGGTACCGGAGCGCGAGATTCACCTCCGCATATTTCACGCCGAGCACGAGGAATGCACCCGCCCACATCCAGAACACCGCACCCGGACCACCCGCGATCAGAGCCGATGCCACGCCCGTGATGTTGCCGACGCCGAGCGTTCCCGCAAGTGCAACCGAAAGTGCCCGGAACGGAGATGCCCCGAGCTCACCGAGCGTGCGGAAAAAACGGCGCGGTGCGAGAATCTTTCCGGGCTTCACGTGCGGCAGAAGAATCACCGCGGCGAGACACAGCATCACCGGCGTGACAACGGAGCCGAGCAGATCGGACAGAGCGGAAATCACGGTATCATGCCTCCTCGATTCAACGGATGGAGCAGTATATGCACGGTTTCCGACAAACATGACTGACAGATGCGCCGGATTTGCCGTTCGATTTGTACAGATTTCTATTTTACAACGCGGCATGAATGTGGTATAATATTCATATCTTTTGAATAATCATCAAGTTTACACTTCGCACAGGTTCTTGCAGGAAAGAAGGTACTACAATGTACGAAATTATAAATAAAACCGTCCTTAATCCCACGGTGATCCGGCTGGATGTGCATGCACCGCTGGTCGCGAAAAAAGCCGAGGCGGGTCAGTTCATCATTCTCCGCGTGGACGGTGACGGGGAGCGGATCCCTCTGACCGTTGCGGACACCGACAGGGAAGCCGGTACGGTCACGATCATTTTCCAGAAAGCCGGAGCAACCACCGATCGTCTCGCTGAGCTGAACGCGGGCGACTGCATCCACGATTTCGCCGGACCTCTCGGCAGACCCACGGAAACGGAAGGACTGAAAAAAGTTGCAGTGGTCGGCGGCGGCGTCGGATGTGCCATTGCCTATCCCGTTGCAAAAAAGCTCCGGAATCAGGGATGCGAGGTTCACTCCATCGTCGGCTTCAGAAACCGTGATCTTGTGATCCTTGAGGACGAATTCCGCGCGGTATCCGACAAAATGATTGTGATGACCGACGACGGCTCCTACGGCGAGAAGGGACTGGTGACAAACGCACTCCGCAGCCTCATCGAATCCGGCGAGCAGTACGACGAGGTCATCGCCATCGGGCCGCTCGTGATGATGAAATTCGTCTGCGCCGTCACAAAGGAGTTCGGCGTGAAGACCACTGTATCCATGAACCCCATCATGATCGACGGAACCGGCATGTGCGGCGGATGCAGACTCACCGTCGGCGGCAAAACGAAATTCGCATGCGTGGACGGCCCCGATTTCGACGGTCATGAGGTCGATTTCGACGAAGCCATGAAGCGCGGCGCAATGTATAAGGAATTCGAGCGTCACGCACGCGAAAAGAACTGCAATCTTCTCACAAAGGAGGCGGAATAAATGGCAAACATGTCCCCGAAAAAGAATGAAATGCCTTCCCAGAGCCCGGAAATCCGCCGCTCCAACTACGAAGAGGTCGCACTGGGATACACCGAAGAGATGGCACTGGACGAGGCGGCGCGCTGTCTGAACTGCAAAAACATGCCCTGCGTCTCCGGATGTCCCGTGAACATTGCCATTCCCCATTTCATCAAGAAAATCGCGGAATCCGATTACGAGGGTGCGTACAGAATCCTCTCCGATTCCAGCTCTCTCCCGGCTGTCTGCGGACGCGTATGTCCCCAGGAATCCCAGTGTGAATCCAAATGCGTGCGCGGGATCAAGGGCGAACCCGTTGCCATCGGACGTCTGGAACGCTTCGCGGCGGACTGGCACAACGCGCACAGCACCGAAATTCCCGTCAGACCCGAGCCGAACGGTCACAGAGTTGCCGTTGTCGGTTCCGGTCCGTCCGGTCTGACCTGCGCGGGGGATCTCGCAAAGCTCGGCTACGACGTGACGGTGTTTGAAGCCCTGCATACCGCCGGCGGCGTGCTGGTTTACGGGATTCCCGAATTCCGCCTGCCGAAATCCATCGTGCAGAAGGAAATCGACAACCTCACCGCGCTCGGCGTGAAGATTGAGACAAACATGGTCATCGGCAAGATTCTCTCCGTCGACGAGCTGCTTGAGGACGGCTTTGAAGCGGTCTACATCGGCACGGGCGCGGGTCTTCCGAGATTCATGGGCATCCCCGGCGAAAACCTCTGCGGCGTTTATTCCGCGAACGAATTCCTCACCCGCATCAACCTCATGAAGGCGTACAGAACCGATGCGGATACCCCCGTCATGCACGCGAAAAACGTGGTCGTGGTCGGCGGCGGCAATGTTGCCATGGATGCGGCACGGTGCGCAAAACGTCTGGGTGCGGAGAACGTGTACATTGTCTACCGCCGGGGAGAAGCGGAACTGCCCGCAAGAGCGGAGGAAGTCGAGCACGCGAAGGAAGAGGGCATCATTTTCCGTCTGCTGAACAATCCCACACGGATTCTCGCGGACGAAAACGGAAACGCGGCACAGGTCGAGTGTGTGAAAATGGGTCTCGGCGAGCCGGATGAAAGCGGAAGACGCCGTCCGATCGAGATCGCAGACTCGGAATTCACCATCGACGCGGACTGCGTGATTATGGCAATCGGTACAAGCCCGAACCCGCTCATCAAATCGACGACCGAAGGGCTGGAATGCTCGAAGCACGGCGGCATCATCACCGACGAGCACGGTCTGACCTCGCGCGAAGCCGTATATGCCGGAGGTGACGCTGTTACCGGTGCGGCGACGGTCATTCTCGCGATGGGAGCAGGCAAAACCGCGGCATCCGCCATCGACGAATACATCAGAAACAAATAACAGAGAGCGCAGATCGGACGAAAAATCGGGTCTGCGTTTTTGTTCTGCGGCGGGAATGAATCCACGGAACGGTTGATTGAAAATCCGCCGGAAACCGGGTATAATGGAAATGACGAAAGGAGCGTGAATCAATGAAACTGACAATCGGTGATAATCTGCGGAGACTGCGGAGCCGGAAAAACGTGACGCAGGAAAGACTCGCGGAATACCTCGGCGTATCGTGTCAGGCTGTGAGCCGCTGGGAGACGTCGACGGCGTACCCGGATATCGAGCTTCTGCCGGAGCTTGCGCGGTTCTTCGGTGTGAGCCTTGAGGAGCTGATGGGATGCGAATCGGCGGAGAAAGAGGCGGAAGAAAAGGCGATGGAAATCTACAACGAACGCTATAAGGATGTAAAGAAAGCGCTTGCGGATCTGCATGAGCTCGAAAAGCAGTTCCCGAACAACTGGCAGATCAGGGCGTGGATCTGTGAATCCCTTGTATTTCCGAAGCCGGATTCCTACGACGAAGTCCTGCCGGAGCTCAGACGTTATGCCTATGAAGCACTGGAAGCATTTCCGCAGGACAGGGAGGATTATTTCCGCCGGATCATCCGTCCCATGATTATTGCCGCTCCCGAGGATGAGGTGGAAACGTGGGCGGATTACCTGAATGACGGAAACAGATCCATTCTGGGACGGAACAATCTGATGTCCCTGCGCTATGCGGAGCGTGAGGACTGGGAAAAGTGCCGGCATTATCAGTCCGTCCTGACGCTGGATGCATTGAATCAGCTGACCTCGCACGGTCTGGTTCCGGAAACGGTCGAGCCGACGCTGGAGGCATCCATGCTGGTCTTCAAGCTCAATGAAAGCGTGCGGGATGCCGTGGTCGGAGTGCCGTACCGGGATGAAGCGGGAGAGGTGCACAATTCGGTCATGCTGTTCGAGCGGATCATGAGTCACTGCTCGATTGCACTGTGGCATTTCATGGAGAAGGATGCGGACACGGCTACACAAGGATTCCGGTACATGGAAAAAGCGATCGATCTCGCAATCCTCTACGCAGATGCGCTCAATGAGTGATATTTCGTCAGTGATAATCCTTAAATTGAGCCGCAGGAGTTCGGCAATCACCGACCGTACTGGATTGAGGAGACGCAGTATCCGCGGGAGAAAAGTCTGGATTACTGCCGGAACGAGCTTCACCCGCAGTGGCTTCCCGCTGAGATTGAAGCGGATCCGAGATACACCGCACAGATTGAGCGGCTTGATCGGAAAAAACAGGAAATGACCGAATACTGGCGGACGCGGACTTCATAAAAACGTAACACAAACTTCACAAAAACGGCGGAAC
>JAFUQY010000174.1 GCA_017472105.1 Clostridia bacterium
CCTTTCTGAATCACGTGATACCGCTCCGCTGTGTTGGATGGCGTGATTTCAAACGGAGCGTCATGCATCAGACAGTCAAAAAACGCTTGTCTTGTATAGTCCCGCTCGCCTTCAAAGCCGAAGGTGCTGTAATGCGGGCCGTGATACGTCACAAGTCCCGTTTTTGCATAGATCGCATTCAGCAGAGCCGTGATGTCCGAGTAGCCGCAGATGATCTTCGGATTCGCTGCAATCAGATCATAATCCAAGTGCCGCAGAAGCTGATTGCAGCTGAATCCGCCGAGGCATGTGAGTATCATTTTCACATCCGGGTCACGGAAGGCTTCATGCAGGTCCTCCACGCGTGCCGCAATGCCGGAAGAAGAATACCGATCCATCTCGCGGCTGTGTGCGGAATACGTCAGACGGAATCCCTCATCCCGGAAAAATTCTGCCGCACGTCTGTGCGCGTTGTCCCACACTGCCGCCAGACTCATCGACGGCGCAACGACCCTGATTTCATCCCCAATTTTCAGTCTGTCCGGAATCATACAATTTTCCTCCAAAAATAAAAATAACGGTGCCGTCCGAAACTGTCCCCGACCTGCACCGTGAGTATCCTGCTGTCCAATAATCCTCAAAAAGAGTATTCTGAAATTCGGGTACGGCAATACAAGCCCGGACGATACTGATGCATCATATCCGCGCCGTGCATATGAACGGTATTCATGCAAATCTTCCCCGTCATTGCTGCAGTCCTTTCCGAAATTCATCTGAAACAAATATATCTTATACTACCACACTTTCCCGCAGGAGTCAATACAAAATCCGCATTGACACCGGCGTTTTTTCTGTGCTATAATGGAAAAAAACACGCGAGAGGAGCTGCATCATGAAAATCACATCCTACGAAGTGCTCGGGAAGCTGCCCGATTTATTCACCCTCGACGACGGACGTCCGGTCCGCACCTTCGATGACTGGCGTGAGCGCCGCGGGGAACTTTACAAAACCGCCGTGGAGCTGCAGTACGGTCAGATTCCGCCGGAGCCGGAGTTTCTTCAAGTCGATCCGCTCTGCCTGCCGAACACGCCCGGACGCATGAACATCTGGCGGATCACGACCGGCACCCGTGCGCATCCCGTCTCCTTTACAATGTACGCGCATGTTCCGAAGAGGAAGGGTCCCTATCCGGTTGTCATCGACGGGGATTTATGCTACGCGTGCATGCAGGATCCCGTCATCTCCGACAAATTCGTGGAGCGCGGAATCATGCTCGTGAAGTTCAACCGCGACGAAATCGTGCCCGACATCCGCAATCCGAAGCGCACCGGCAATCTCTATGAGACCTACGCCGACCGCAATTTCGGTGCACTGGCGGCATGGGCATGGGGTTACAGCCGGGTTCTGGACGCTCTTGAGACGCTCGGGCTTGCCGACATGTCCTGCGTCACGTTCACGGGTCTGTCCCGCGGCGGTAAGGCTGCCCTCCTCGCCGGTGTTCTCGATGAGCGCGCGACCATTGTCAATCCCGAAGCGACCTGTGCCGGAAGCTCGAGCTGTTACCGCATCCACATGAAAGCCCTGACCGAGGACGGACGGGAACAGAGAAGCGAGACGCTCAAGGATATCGTCAACGCGTTCCCGGACTGGTTCGGCCCCGGCATGAAGGCATACGAAGACGACGAAGCCTCGCTCCCGTTTGATGCGCACAGTCTGAAAGCCCTCGTCGCGCCGCGCGTCTTCTTCGATTCGCAGGCGGAAAGCGACATCTGGTCGGGCCCGGTGAACACGTATCAGACGAGCATCGCGGCACTGGAGGTCTGGAAAATGTACGGCAAGCCGGAAAACGTCCTCTGGTACTGGCGGAGCGGCGGTCATGCGCATACCCCGGAGGATTTCGACATGCTGATCGAGGTCATCGAGCGCGAACGGAACGGAACTCCCCTGAAATCCGAGAAATTCATGCGCCTGCCGTTTGATCCTCCGGAGCCGATTTTCGACTGGAAAGCACCGTTTTACACAACCGAAGACGGCAGATAAAGGAGGACAATCCGATGAAGCTGGGACTTTTTTCCGATCCGCACTACTCTGAGAAAGAAAGTGCATGCGTAACCCGGCGTCCGTCGCTCTCCTACGGCAAAATCCGCGATGCCATGGATGCGTTCACTGCCGCCGGATGCGATCTTGTGCTGTGCCTCGGTGACCTCGTGGACTGCTGTGACACCATTGAGGAAGACCGCCGCCGGATTGACGGGCTGAACGGGATGATTTCGTCCTATCCCGTGCCGTTCTATTCCCTCATGGGCAACCACGATTACCAGAATTTTACCAGAGAAGAATTCTCGCGCCGCACATCGTATCCGCCGTTTTTCCTCCGGTTCGGGGATATCACGCTGATTTTCCCGGACGCGAATTTCATGGACAACGGCACCCCTGACGGACAGATCTACGCGAAGGACGCCATCGACTGGACGAACGCGTACCTGCCGGCGGATGTGTGCGAAAAGCTCCGTGCCGTCCTCGCGGATGAGGAGACCGTGCGCGCGTACGTGTTCCTGCACCAGAATCTCGATCCCGACGTTGAAGAGCACCACGTGATCCGCAACGCAGACGCGGTCCGTGCAGTTCTCCGCGAATCCGGCAAGGTCCGCGCGGTGTATCAGGGACATTTTCACCCCGGGCATGAGAGCATCATCGACGGGATACCGTATGTGACCCTTCCCGCAATGTGCGAAGGCGACGCAAACCCGTACCGCGTTGTGGAAATCTGACGCAAAAATACCCGTACACCACCGGATTGGGCGGAATACGGGTGTTTTTTGTTGATTGGCTGACAGAAGATGCCGTGTAATCGTTTGATGGAAAGGCAATACCAATACCATAATTTTTTGCCATACATTCGCATCACCAATCCAAACGTTATTCATGTCATTCAGAGGGCGAAAATCACTTATGACCAACACCATACTCAGCGCCCGAAGAATCTGTGTATGTCCTGTTCGGCTTGGAATATGTCCGTGGTATTCCTGCCTATTCAGGTAAAGGTTACTCACGAACGATTTTGATGAATGTTTTACACAAATATTATTTCTGCAAATTGTACGTTATTACAAAGTGAGTCCCCTTAAGCTGAACAGGTACGATAACCATGGACATTTACTGATATGTATCGGATGTGCACAGATTCTTCGGGCGGGACATTGGGCTTTGATTTCCAGAATAGCCCGCCCTCTGAATGACAAAAGGTGACGTTGGAATTGCTGACATTGGATACAACTGACATTTATGATATCGGGATAATATCCCCCTGCACAATCACGGTACATCTTTCACCCCATCCGCGCCGCGTATTTTTTCAGCGCCGTGGGGATTGCGTATCCATCCCGTATCTCCTCCGCGGTACGCCAGACAAAATCCGCAGACTCCGCATCCACGTGCACATCGTATCCGATCATGTGCCACTCGACGTGGGTGAAAATATGCTTCGCGGGAACGGATTCGGTCACATGCACCGGTTCCAGCCCCATCTCCCGCACAGCGTCGGCGCATTCGTCCGGGCTGAGGTGATTTTCAACCGACGGAAACTCCCACATCCCGATGAGAAGCCCCGCCGTTCTTTTGCGGATGGCGTATTTCTCGCCGCATTTTATCAGCAGAACCGTGCGGTTTTCGATCCGTCTCGGCTTTTTCGGGGATTTCACGGGGTATTGCTCCGTCGTTCCGGTCAGGTTCGCGCGGCAGACAGCATTCACGGGACAGTCAGAACACCGCGGAGCCCCGTTCGGGATGCAGACCCTCTCACCGAGCTCCATGAGTCCCTCCGTCAGAAGCCGCGCATGCTCACCCATCGGGTAAATCTCCCGGAGCCGATCAGTGCAGGCTTTTTTCGTTCCGGGATCGGCAATATCGCTGCTGTCCGCGAGAATCCGCGCCGTCACACGCATCACGTTGCCGTCAACGGCTGGCTCGGGCTGACCGTACGCAATCGACGCAATCGCCCCGGCGGTGTAGTCCCCGATCCCGGGCAGTTTTTTCAAGTCGTTCGCCGTTTCGGGAAGCTCTCCGCCGTACGCGTCAACGATCACGCATGCGGCTTTTTTGAGATTCCGCGCGCGGCTGTAATACCCGAGACCTTCCCACAGCTTCATGAGCCAGTCGTCGTCGGCTTCGGCGAGATCGTGCACCGTCGGGAAGGCGTCAAGAAACCGCGCGTAGTACGGGATCACCGCTTCGATGCGGGTCTGCTGGAGCATGATTTCCGAAATCCACACGTGATAGGGCGTCATGTCCTCCCGCCACGGAAGACTGCGTCCGTTTTCGCGGTACCACTGTATGATGAGCGGCACCGCGGACTCAAGAAGGGCGGAGTTATTCACAGACAATCACCGCAACGGACTCGGCAGGGATGGTATCGGAAAACTCCCACTCGCCGAGATTGACGCCTTCCCGGATCATCTTCGCGGATTTGATCTTCCCGATGCCGGTGAGGTTCATTTCAGCCGGGCAGGCGTTGGTATTGGCGATCACGACGGCGCCGTCCTCATCTTTCGCACCGACCGCGTACACGCCGGGGATATCGCAAGTGACTTCAATCTGCGTGCCGCGTTTATACAGCTCATTGAACGCCGCGAAGCTGTAATACGCCGGGAACGGTTCGGCTGTGAGCGGATTGAACATGGAGCCGTAGATGCTCGTCCCGTAGCGTGCGTCGTAGAACATCGCGCTGTCCAGCGGAGAATTCTGGAAACCGAGCATCATGCCGGCAACGAGAGATGCGTGTTTTGCACTTCCGCGGAGGTGTACCTCGGGATTCCACTCGTTGCAGGTGGTCTCGCAGTCGGTGAATCCCGCTTCATCGAGGCGGTCACGGGCATACTGCGCCCACTTCACGGTATTTTCAATGGACGAATAGGAATGCCACGAGAAGAAATCCATGGGTGAGCCGTGGGATTTTACGTATTCGAGGAAGCCGTCGAAGAAGGTGAGGAAATACTTCTCCCTGCTGCTTCCGCCGTTTGCCGCGGTCGTTGCGTAGAATCCGCAGGACGCATATCCGCCGATTTTCAGATGCGGAAAGCATTTTTTAAGGTGCCGTGCGGTGACGTCGTAGAGTTCGTAGTACTGCTCCTTTGTGCCCGTCCACATCTGGTTCTCGCGTGGATCCTCGAAGTTTTCGGGCTCGTTCCAGATTTCCCAGTAGCGGATGTTATAGGTAAATCCGTCCGCCCAGCCTTCGGTATAGTGCCGGATGACATGCTCGCAGATGACGGCCCATTTATGCGGATCCTTCGGCGGGTCGATGCGGTAGGATTTGATGGCGGCATCGTTTTCAATGGTGACGCCGAGCCGGAAGAAGGGTTCCGCACCGCATTCCATGAGGGCTTTGATGAGCATATCGGTGAAGGTGAAGTCATACGACGCGGGGTCACAGGGATCGGCATCGAAGTCGCGGAAGAGGTTGGGGATATCGACCCATCGTCCGCCGCCGAAGATTCCGCCGACGTCATGGAGTCTGGAGAAGGGGATTCCGGCTTCGGTGAGGTAGTGGAACATTTTGAAGCTGCTGCCCGCGAAAGGCGGCTGACCCACGCCGTGCATGGGTTTCATCTTTGCGATGGGCTTTGTGAAGTCAACGGAAATAGGCATGGTTTTGGGGCTCCTTATGCTTTATTATTTATTATGTTTTCTTTATTCTTTCTTCTTTGAGGTTTAGATTTGGATTCACGTTATTTTATTAGGTAGAAAAGCTCCGCTTTTCAATTGGATTTTATGCCCTACGCAGGCGGCGCAAGAACCCTCCGCAGCCGGGCTCTTGATTCGGCAGACCAGCCACTTTCATCAGAGATGAAAGTGATGCCTGGACCCAAGGCTTCACTTTCGAAGAAAGTGTGCGGGCAGAGGCGTTTTGGACAACGTGCAGCTTTAGAATTGAGCGATCTTCCTTTATCGCACGGGACACTCATTTCCCTCGGTAAGCTCAGCCTGCGGCGGCGAGATTGGGGCGTTTCGGGCACTGGTTGTTGCAACGCGTCACTGGATTGTACGGGTAAATTTCAGCCTGCGGCGCAAACTATGATTTACTCACGGCGATGCTCCGGGACGCCACC
>JAFUQY010000175.1 GCA_017472105.1 Clostridia bacterium
GAAGAAATGTCCGTACGAGCTCGACACACCGGCTCTGCTGAAAAAGAACTACGCAGATTACAGGCGCGTTCTTGCAGGAGAAGTCAGCGTCAACTGAATACAACAAACCCGCAGACGTCTCAGAAAATCTGCGGGCTGTTTTTTTATTGAACCAAACCGGTTACAGGCGAATCTCAGGGTCTGCCGGGATGATCGGGTCTGTCGGGATGATCGGGTCTGTCAGGATTCTCGGGAGTTTCAGTTTCGCCGTCGTCGGGGTTCTCGGGTGTTTCAGTCTCACCGTTGTCAGGGTTCTCGGGTGTTTCGGTTTCACCGTTGTCAGGGTTCTCGGGAGTTTCAGTCTCACCATTGTCAGGGTTCTCGGGAGTTTCAGTCTCGCCGTTGTCGGGAGTTCCCGGAGTTTCGGTCTCACCGTTGTCCGGAGTTTCGGGCTGTTCCGGCTGTTCGGGAGTTTCCGGGATCTCGACTTCGATGATTACGAGGCTGAATGCCGTGCTGAATTCTTCAACACCGATGGCGAAGGTCAGCTTGTATTCGCCGGATGCAAAGGACTTGCCTTCTGCGGGAGTGATTACGATGGTGTTGTTATCCCCGAACGCGATGGTCATGCCGGTGGTGTCGAGCTTTTCTTCACCGAGCGTGAGTTCCTTGACGGAGAGCTTGCTGTCAGTGAAGTTGGAGAGATCGAAGTCGGGAGTGAGCGCGATTCTGTTCTGGTCAGAGTCCACGGAGAATACCGCTTCGTCCGCTTCGATGATGAGAGTTACATTGCCGTGGTCCGCGATGAACTCGATGTTTCTCATATACAGGTCGGAGAGCTTGACGTTTTCGATCTTGTTGTCCTTCGTGATGCGGATGATCTTCACGTTTTCGTCAAGGGTGAAGGTCGCGCCGTCAACGGATACGGTACCTGCGGTATAGCCGGTCACGAAGCCGCCAACCATAACGTCTGCGGTATCGTCGGTGATGGTGTCGTCACTGCCGCATCTGTAATCGCCGCCGATGGTGAGTTCACCGTAGCGGGACAGCTTGGTTTCAATCTCGCCGGTTGCGAAATTGTAGACGAGATATTCGACATACGCGCTGCCGTCTTCGTAAACATAGCCGTTTTCCGCGAGGATTCGTACAAATTCCGCGTCAAGGTCGTAGTTGCCGAGTGCACCGTCGCTGATATAGAGGTACTTGAGGGTTTCCACGGAGCCGACTTCATTGTCGAAGACTGCCACAACGGATGCGCCGTCGTTCACGGTGATGGTGGAGTTGTACGCGCCGCTTCTCTGCATGATTCTGCCGTCTTCGTTGACTACGATCACGGTGTTCTTGCCGCATACGAAGCGTACGTTGTCAAGGCCTGCCACGGAGGTGAGAACTTCTGCGTCACCCTTGTTCATGCTGTAATAATTTCTGCCGCCGAGTTCAATGGTCGTGCCGTTTGCGGAGTCAATCAGGTATGCGATTTCGTCCAGACCGTCAGCGGACTGAATAAATTCGTGTCTGCCGGAGATAATAATGCCGTCTTCCACGGTGGGCTCGATCAGGGTGTACACGTCCGCACGTTCGGTGTAGCGGTAAACCTTGCCTTCTTCTGCACTGCTGTCCTTGACGTAGATGTTGCGCTCTTCGCCGTCGATGAATGCGGTCAGAACATAGCGGAAGCTGCCGTCTTCATAGACACGGTGTGCGTCGGACAGTGCGGTGAGGTAGCGGCTGGAGTCGGAGATGGTCACGCCTTCGATTACCGCCACGATTGCGTCCTTGTAGAGTACAACGGATGCGGTATGACCGAGGCTGAGCTTGTTCCGGATGGATTCCGCCGTGATGCCTGCCGCCGCGTTGCCGAGGTCGTAGGTGTTCTCACCGATCTTTGCGGAAGAATTGGTGATCCGCTTGACGGTGCCTGCTTCGATTTCGAGAATTCCGGAAATTTCCAGCTCGAGCGTCTTGGGGTTGTAGTAGTAGAGGACGTAGTCGCCGTCTTCCGCGTCAGCTTCGTTGCGGATGGTGAGGTCGTCTTCCTTCTTGTTGCCCGCGATGTTCACCTTGCCGTCGTCGATGCTCAGTACATCCATTTCGAATACACGGATCAGAGCACGCTTTGCGGTTTCACTGCCGCCGTCGAACATGAGGGTCACGCGGTAGAAGCCGAGAAGCTCGGACAGCTCTGCGTTGTCTTCAATCAGCTCCAGCTCGCCGTCAGCGTCGTAAGCGTAGAGCATCAGTTCGTTGTTGTTGGTGGACAGCTCGTCGGAGAATTCGTCAACGAGAGTGTACTTGTTCCCGCCGATTTCCACAGTGCCCTTGTCGTTGTCGAGCTTCACGGTGTCAAAGGACTCCGTCTTCGAGAACGGAACCGCGGAGAGAACCGTAAACCGGCTGTTTTCTTCGGCGTAAATCACACGGAAGCTCTGTCCGAGGTAATCGTTCACGTCGCCTTCGAGGTCGAGATCGTCTGCCTTCACGGTCATGTAGAAGGACTTGCCGTCTTTTTCGCAGAGAAGAGTCACGTAGCCGTTCTTCACAACGGTGCTGTTTTCGATTGCGTAATCATTGGTTGCGACCAGCTGTGCCTGCGCCATGCTGTAACCAAAGACTTCTTCAATAATGGAAGTGGATTCGTAGTAGATGTTGCCGCTCTGGGTGTTCTTCGCGATCAGGTACTCGGAAGTCAGCGCGTTGTAGAGAATCACTGCGGTTTCCGCTCTGGTGAGGGTCTCGTCATACGCCACGCCGTCCAGTCCGCGGTCCAGACCGAGCTTGATGCCGGCGTTGATATAGGACCACGGATAACCTTCATTCATCTTTTCACTGTCCTGACCCAGTGCACGTACGAGCATTGCCATCGCATCCTGCTTGGTGATGCCGCCGGTGGGATTGAACGTTGTCGCGGAAGTACCGAGAATGTAGCCTGCCGCGTTCGCCCAGGAAATCGCACCGTTGTAGTAGGGTTCGTACAGGTCAGTGAAGTCGGTGGTGTTCACACGTCCCGCGTCGTCTCTGCCGAGCATCAGGCGGAACAGCAGGGTTGCCATCTGTTCACGGGACACGTTTTCGTCGGGCGAGAATTTGCCTTCGTGCGTACCCTTGATGACGCCGATGTCGGTCAGAATCGAGATTTCCGTCTGTGCCGCGTGGTCGTCTTTTACATCGTCATAATGCTTTGCAAATGTGACAGTACCGCATCCGGCAACCATTGCAGCCGCCAGAGTCGTACCGATCATTTTCTTAAAACCGTTCATTTGTTATCCTCCTGTGGTTTTGCCGGCGGGATTTTCTCTGTCTTACCGCCGCGACGATATGATATCACAGGACGAAAATAAAATCAACGGTTTTTATGCATATGCAACATAAATGCAACATAAATTCATCTGTAATTCATGATATTGTACAATTCTTCCGTTGCAGGAAATTCTATCCGCACGTTTTTTCCGGTAACCGGAAGAACTGGAAGCCAATGAAAAAATGACCGGCTGAGAAATCAATCGGTCATTTTCGTTTTATTCGTCCGCGTACTGCTCCGCGTGGATCTGCTTTGTGAGTCTTGCGATTTCGCTGAAGTAGTCGTTTGCCGTATCACCGCCGTCGTGGAGATTGGACATCACCACAAGCGCGTACGGATGCTCGTCGAAAATCACAGCCGCGTCGTGGTAGGCGTCAATGTCCCAGCCGTACTTGTGCGCACAGGTTCCTTCCGGGAAATTCCGCGCCAGAATCACCGAATGCTTGGAGCGCATCATGCAGTCCTTCATCCACAGTGCGTATTCACTTCCGGCAGCCATGTAATCGTGCATCACCGTCAGGAATTTCACGCAGTCATCGGCGGACAGGTTCATGAATCCGGTTGCCGTGCCCTGCATTCCAACCTCTGCGGCAAGCTGATAGAAGGAAGTGTAGCCGAAACGGTTCCGGATCTGCGCAAATGCGATGTTGTCGCTGTACAGGAGTGCATACTCGATCAGCTCGCGCCACGTCAGCTGGAATCCGGCAGGCTTGCTCATGATCTCACCCGAGCCTTCTTCCATCATCGTCTCCGGATCGAACGTCCAAGTTTCGTCAAGATTGTACTTCTCCTCGCCGGGCAGATAGACGATATTTCCGTCACCGTCGTAGTTCGGATGCCCGCCCTCGTATAAGGGATTGCCGTCCTCATCCCACAGCGGATTGCCGTCGGCGTCGAAATCGCGCTTGTTTTTTTCAAAATTTTCGATTTCGCGGATCACAGCGTACACAAACGGCGCTTTGATGACACTTGCGGCGTAGATAATCTCGTCCGAGTGATACGTCACGCTCTTTCCGGTGGTGAAATCGCAATAAGCATATGCAATATAGGAAGGTTCCGAGATGAGAGAGCCGTCCTCAAGCGTCACATACCGGTCGGGCGCACCGTTTTTCAATAAATCGAACAGCTCCGCTTCCGCTCCTGTCAGCTCGGGTTCGGCGATCACCGGGATTTCATCGGGTACGATTTCTTCCGTCTCCGGCTTTGTTTCTTCCGCCGCCCGGATCAGGACGTCCATTTTCCGGTGCAGCTCTTCCGCTTCGGCAATGGCTTCGTTCCGCGATTCGCGCATTTTTTCCGTAATCAGCAAAGTGATTTCGTTTTTCTGCTCCAGTGCCGCGATTTCCGTTTCAAGCGCATCCGCTTCGGCTTCTTTTGCGGCAATTTCGTCCCGGATCTGTCCGATCAGGCTGTTCAGCTCCGCAATCTTGTCTTCCTTTTCGTCGAGATTTCCGTCGATGAGTGCAATTTCCTCCAGCATCGAAGCAATCTGCGCGTCCAGCTCGCCGTTCTGATCCAGAAGCGATTCCCGCTCGGATTCGAGGGACTCGTTTTCCGCTTCCAGTGCGTCGAGCAGGCGGTTGATTTCGCTGTTTTCCTCACGCTGTTCCATGCACATGTGCGCGAGAAATGCCGTTATACCGAGCAGAAGTGCCGCGACAGATGCGAAAATGATGCTGAGTATCTTGTGTTTTGACTCGTTTGTCAAGGTATCCTCCGTTTATTCAATAAAAAATCCCGCGAAGTTTCCCACGCAGGATCAATTGTCATTTCAGTTGCCGTCACCGCTGTAGAAAATCACTTCCTGCGGATAGCGCATTCCCAGTTTTTCCGTGGCGACTTCTTCGATGTATGCGTCGTCAAAGGGCTTCTGCAGATCGGCGTTGAGCTCGTTGATGTAGTCCTGCACTTCGGTGATCTGTGCATTCAGCTCGGCGATCCGCTCCTGCTTGTCGTTGTTGTCAAGGCGCAGTGTGACAATGACGACGAGAAACAGCAGTGAAATAATCAGCGATGCCATGCGGACAACGGTACTCTTAAACATACCCTGCATTGTTCACACTTCCCTTCCATAAGATTGAAGCCGTCATTCCATGCGGATCTCCCGCGCCAGCTTCTTTTTTGCACATTCCAGCCGGAACAATCCATACCGGTACCGTATCCCATCTGCGACCATTCCGAACGTGTGCCGGTACAGCCATGCCGCGAACTTCCGCAGAATCCGCAGTATGAAGAGAACGGGTCGGATCACGATGACGCGGACGACTTTCCGGATCACCTGTACGATCGTTTCCGAGAGCGCCATGACCAGTCTGCCTGCCGTACAGCGGTACAATGCAAATCCGACTGCCGCCGCGATGAGCAGATACATCCTGAGATCTCCCGAGGCAAACTCGTAGAGAAATACGGAAAGCATCCCCGTAACCGCGAGCATGTAGAATAGATCCGTCACGAAAAAGACGGCACGCGCGGCTCTGTCACGGCGGAAAATATGCTCCGGATGACGCGATTCCCCCGAAAAAGACAAAATTCCGACAGTAATGTGTATTATACTGATTATATCGTAAAACGCGCCAAAAATCAAGCCCAAAATGATAGAATATCCGATATTTTTCAGCTGATTTTCAATAAAAATCTCCATTATTTTGTCAGACGTGAGAAGAAGCCGGATTTTTCCTGTTTTTCCCTTTTCGCGTAGTAGGAAACGCTGTCGATCTCGCCCGTGATCCGCAGATTTCCGTCCCCGGTGCTGAAGCTCTCGATCTTGAGATTCCGTCCGTCAACCGCGATCATTCCGAGCGATGACGCCACCGTTATCAGTTCATCCGTGAAGCTCTCGACCTCTTCAATCCCGGTCAGCTCCATTTTTTTGCGTGAAAAAAGGCATACATCCTGCGATCCGTCCATAATCAAACTCCTTCGGTCGTTTTGCCCGAATCAGGCTTTGTTTGATTATATGCGGACATTCCGGACTGTATGCCTCTGAAATTACGATTTCCTCAGTCAATGATTTCGTACATGGATGCGGCATCCGCCTTGGCTGCGTGTTCCTTCACGTCAACTACGCGGAACCTGAGGGTACGCTCGCCGTAGGTCACAGCGATAATGTCCCCTTCCTTGACGTCGTAGGATGCCTTGGCACGCTTGCCGTTGACCTCGACGTGCTCGGAGTCGCATGCTTCGTTTGCAACGGTACGCCGCTTGATGATGCGGGATACCTTCAGAAATTTGTCAAGTCTCATTTTATTCTACCTCAGTATAGTTTTCAATAAAATCCGTCACGCGGTCGCCGAGGTTCTTTTCGACATCCGCGTCATTTCCGGCGAGCTGAACGGAGGTGAAAATAATCTCCGTCAGAATCTTCTGCCGCTCATCCCCGTCCGTTTTTGCGAGAGACGCGGTCAGATTCTTCAGCTTCGCGGTCAGTTCATCGTCGGAACCGAAGTCAAAACCGGCGGCGCGTGCTTTTTTCGCCACTTTCTTCGCCCGGATGAGCGCAGGATACTGCTTCGGCACCGCTTCCATTTTGGATTTTGCGGTATCGCGGCTCTTTTCCACGGTCTTGATTGCCTCCCAGTTTTCGAGAACCTGTGCGGAGCCGTCCACTTCGACCGTGCCGAACACATGCGGATGCCGCAGGATCATCTTGTCGCAGATATCGCCGATCACGTCACTGACGGTGAAGCCGCCCTTTTCTTCCTCAATCCGGCTGTGGAAGATCACCTGGAACATCACATCGCCCAGTTCTTCCCGCAGAAGTGCCATGTCGCCCTTGTCGATGCCTTCGATCGCCTCGTAGGTTTCCTCGATCAGGTCGGTGCGGATGGAGGCATGGGTCTGTTCTCGATCCCACGGGCATCCGTCCTCACTGCGGAGCACTTCGACGAGCTCACAGAGGGACGCAAAATCGTGTTTTTCTTCGGTTTTCAGTTTATTTTTCAGGTTGGAGATTCGTTCGTTCAAGGTTTTGTTCGTCCTTTCTTTGAATGACGGCGCGGATTTCGTCCGGTTCCACGGCTTTCGTGAGCATCAGGCACAGGACATACACCGCCGCGGCTGTCAGAATCACACACATGCAGGCTGTTTTTCCGCCGACGCTCTCTGCGAGAAGCTGAAAACTCACCGATGCCGTAAGTGCGCACAGGGAGGCTGAGATCAGCGGGCGCAGGAAAATCCGGTTCAGACCCAGCCGGATGCCGGTGGATTTCACCACAAATGCGAAATTCAGCACCGTCACGGTCAGATAGCAGAGGAATGTCGACACCGGTGCGCCTGCAATTCCCATATGCGCGAGCAGAATCCGGCTGGAAATCAGCTTGACCGCCGCGCCTGCCAGCATGGAGATCACCGGTTTCCGCTCTTCTCCGCAGCTTTGCAGAATGGAGTTGGTGACGGCGAGGATGCAGACGAAGAACGACGACGGTGCGAGCAGGGTAAGAAGCGGCGACGCCAGATGTGCGGATTCCGCCTTGTACAGCAGGCACAGAATCGGATCGGCGAGAACGGTCAGTCCCAGTGCGCACGGCAGTCCGATGATGACGGCATAGCGGAGCGAGGTTTCGATTCTCTCCCGCGCTTCTTCCGTTCTGCCGGATGCAAAGGACGCGGCAGCTGCGGGAAGGAGCGAATATGCGATGGGATACACCAGCACCGGCGGCAGATTGAACATGGGCACGGCGAGGGATGTGTAGTTTCCGTAGAGCGTCGCGGCAGCTTCTTCCGTCATGCCGGAGAGCCGCAGAACCCGCTGGATCATCGCCGTGTCGATCATATTGGTCAGGCTCATCACGGACGCGCTGATCGTCACAGGCAGTGAAATTTTCAGAAATCTGCGCAGAATGTCACCGAGCGGCTGTTTTTCACTGCGCAGCTGCAAGTCGTCCGGCATCAGATCCCGGTCACGGCGGATGAATTTCGCAGTCAGCAGATAAATCATCCCGGCGAGAGAACCGAGAGTCAGCCCGGACACTGCGTATGCCGCAATCACATGGACGGAATACCCCATGCGGATGGCGTACATGGCGGCGGCAATTCCGATGACGAGCTTGCCGATTGCTTCGATGAGCTGGGACACCGCCGTCGGGAGCATGTTGCCGCATCCCTGGAAATACCCGCGCACCGCACTTGCCACGGAGATGAAAAACATCGTAGGTGCGGCAATCATCACCGACAGTGCGGATTTGTCCGAACGGATCATGCCGGCGAGATCATCCGACGCGAA
>JAFUQY010000176.1 GCA_017472105.1 Clostridia bacterium
GATGGATTCGGAAAGACCGTAGTTGGTGTCGTAGTCATGGTTCGGGAAGACAGCCTTCCAGCGCTTGATGAGGGACGGAGGAACGGGCTGTGCGCCGATATGCATCAGTCTCCACTGGGAGAGGCGGTAGTCTTCGAGCTTCACGTCGCCGCGGTCGATGGCGTCAAGAATGTCCTGTGCCCACGGAACGAGGAGCCATACAATGGTCGCTCTTTCTTCGGATGCGGCACGGAGGATCCATTCGGGGGACACGCCCTTGAGAATGACCGCGCGGCTGCATGAGAGAAGGCTGCCGAACCAGTGCATTTTCGCGCCGGTGTGGTAGAGCGGAGGAATGCACAGGAACACGTCGTTGCGGTTCTGGCTGTGGTGATTCTGTTCGGTCCGGCAGGAGGAGACAAGCGCGGCATGACGGTGGAGAATCGCCTTCGGGAAACCGGTGGTGCCGGAGGAGAAATAGATCGCCGCGTCGTCATTTTCGTCGTATTCGACAGCGGGAGCGCGGGAGGAGCAGTAGGTCACCAGCTCGTCGTAGCTGTCGGCAAATGCGGGAGCGTTTTCACCGACGAAGAAGCGGTTCTTCAGCAGGGGCAGATCGAGGAAGACGGATTCCACGCGCTCGGTGAATTCGGGACCGAAGATGAGCACGGAAACATCCGCCAACTCGGAGCAGTACTTGATTTCGTCCGCGGAGTAACGGTAGTTCATGGGAACAGCAAGCGCGCCGGTCTTGAGAACACCGAAGTAAATCGGCAGCCATTCAAGGCAGTTCATGAGAAGAATCGCAACCTTGTCACCCTTCTTTACGCCGCGGGTCATGAGCAGATTCGCAAAGCGGTTTGCTTTGATGTCGAAATCGCGCCATGTCATTTCACGACGGTATTTGCCGCCGGGCGTGGATTCAATCAGAGAAAATTCACGCCATGTGGTGTTGGGACTGGGCTGGTTGGTGGGATTGATTTCCACCAGAGCCACTTCGTCCGGATGGAGACGGGCGTTCCGTTCCAGAAAATCGGTTATAACCATGATAAAATGTATCCTTTCATGATGGCAATTGAAAATAAAAAAGTCCCCGGCTTGTTCAGCAGAGGACGGAAATTCCGTGGTACCACCTCAGTTTGCCAGACCCTTGCGGGAATGACCTCAGCAGGCACGCATTGATGCCCTGACGGAATAACGCTCGTCAGACGTCACAGCCTACTGAAAAAGGTTCGGTGTGCTGCTCGGGGAATGTATTCACGCACCATTCTTCATGACTTGCACCGACCGTCATTTCTCTGCGGAAGTCCGTATGCGCTACTGGTTTCCTGTCATTGCATTTATACCAAAACAGTATAACACATTCTTCATGAAATGTCAAGGTATAATCCCCCGGATTTGTCGGAATTCACAGGAAATTCACCGAAATGCACAGAATTCAGTTGTCTTCTTCGTCGTGTGCGTCAAGAAGAAGCTGTTTCAGCGGATCGGCGGAGGAAAGATACCGGATCGGCACACCGTTTTCGCGAAGCGCGGCTATAAAATCCTGCTCCACGGCATCACAGGAACGGCGGAATGCATCGAGATCACGCCCATTCCACGCCTGCATGAGATCGAACGTCTGCCCGATGGTGATTTTCGCGTAATCCAGGTCGTGCTGGAGGGATGAGGCGGCAAGAAGCGCACCCTCGGCATCTCCGGCATCACAGCACCGGCGGATCTTGTTCCAGTGGGACGAAATTTCCTCGTACATTCCCGTGCAGTGTGCGGCGAGTCCGGGTTGTCCGGTATATTGCACAAACTGCCCGTGTACGAAGGCTTCCGTGGACTGAATCAGGCTTTTGCAGATGGCAGCTGCATTTTCCGGTTCCCGTACGGCACGGCGGTAATTTTCGATGAAGTTTTCCGGAAGACGCGGGTATTGTGCGATTTCTTCAGGAATCTTTTTCGCGCCGTATTTCAGGTACCGACGGTTCACGAAGCAGACCGCGTTGACCAGCTCCATGAGAATCCCGCCGATCGAAGCCGTCTCGCCGAGGCACAATGTCCCGTAGAAATTCTTCGCATTGGTGACGAATTTCAGTGCGGGTTCGTAGTCGTGCGCGCTGAGCGGCAGCTCCGTGACCCGGCGTGCATTATTCCGCATCAGCTCGTAATTTTTCCGGTCTTCCTCAGAGCCGGCGTAAACGAGCTCCGAATCCGCGAGAATCGATACGCGCATGTCTTCCCATCTCAGCATCGCGCGGAGTGTCTCCCAGCCGGTGCACCAGATGTCGTACCCGATGCCGCCGAGGATGAAGGTTTTTGCGAGATTCCGCCCCGTCCAGTTCTTCGGAATGAAGTGAATGTCCAGATCGGATTTGTCGTCCGCAGTTCCGTTGAGCGCGGAGCCGTAGACGATCATGAGCGCAATGTCGTCCGCGTATTTTTCCTTCACTGCGGCGAGGATTGCGTCAAGAACGTCTTTGAGATGGTCAGGCATCGTCTTCCTCCCTGTGTACCGGCTGATTTTGTGCGTTTCCGAGCAGCTTCAGCGCATCGTAAATCCCGGCAAGCGGTATGATTTCCACACCGGACTGCTCGAGGGTTTCTTTGTTTTTCAGTGCCGCACGTTTCGGCAGAGCAATTTTCGTGAATCCGAGACGGAATGCCTCGTTGACGCGCTGTTCAATCGACGCAACTGAGCGGAATTCGCC
>JAFUQY010000016.1 GCA_017472105.1 Clostridia bacterium
CGCGGCACGGTCAGCCTCCGGAATCTCGTTTTTGCGGCGGCATATATTCTTGAGTGTGCCGGTGTCGTCATCGCCTATTTCAGCAAACGTGTGAGATAACGAAAAAAGAGACTGTTTCCGTGTTGGATTCAGTCTCTCTTTGTATTCAAGTCAATCTGTATTATAAATTATGCATTCTCCCTGAGATTCCCGCACAGCATGAATGCGCCGTCGTAAACCGCTGCCGTATCGGGGAGTGTCACCGCAGTCAGGCTCACGCATCCGGCAAACGCCGCGGCACCGACGGAGAGCACCGCATCGGGCAGATTCACCCTCGTCAGGCTCACGCATCCGCGGAAAGCATCCCACTGGATTTCCTCCACGCGGCTGCTGCCGAAATTCACGGTTTTCAGCTTTTTGCATCCCATGAACGCACCCACACGGATCCGCGCGACATCCCTGCCGATCGTGACCGATTCGAGGTGGATGAATGCGTCAAAGGCATGTGCGCCAATGGAGGTAATTCCGCTCCGGATCACGACCTTTTTCACGAGATGCCGGTACGGAGATCGTTCCTTCTTGCCGGAGAGCGCGGAGAACCGGTCCTCCATCTCGCCCCTGCCGGAAAGCGTCATCACGCCGTCTTCATCGATCCGCCACGCGATGTTTCCGCCCCAGATTCCCTCAGCTGGCAGCACAGGTTCCGGATCAATCACGCTCAGGTCAATGCCGCCGAGGTAGGTCTCTCCGCTGCATGCACGGATTTTCGGCAGCTCATACGTCATGCCGTCCGTTCTGAACCGGATCGCGTACTGCTTTTCACTGCCCGTTGAGCCGATGAAGAAGCCGCTCTCGTCCGCGGTCATTTTGGTGATGCATCTGCCGTCCGATGCGATGACTTCCGCTTCGCCGTGAGGAATTCCCGCACGCTTTCCGCTGTCGATGATATAGCCGGATACCGCGCGGTGCGATGTGCTGTCAATGAACGGCGTGTAGGAGTGGATCACTTCCATAATGCCGTCGTCGTCCGTGTAGGGATCGAGGAGCTGTGCCGAGGATACATTGTACAGTTCCGCAATCACCTGAACGGATTCGATATCCGGTTCCGTGATGCCCCTTTCCCACTTCATGACGGTCTGGCGGCATACGTCCAGCTTTTCGGCAAGCTGTGCCTGTGTCATGCCGTGCTCCTTGCGCAGCTTGTGTATTTTCATACCGAGCATAGCGTCTCCTCCCATCTGCGGACAGTTGTGCTGGTACTTATTTTATCACAAATTTTCCGATTTGTACAGGGCGGCAGTACACACTGATTTGTGTTTTTTTCGTTTTTATCCGACAAATCCGTCCTGCCGCCACAGTATCGTTTTGTGTAATTTTGATTCTCCGACTGCCCCAAAATTCCTTCGCGCGGTGAAATTTTATACAATTTTAACGTATTTTTTCCGAAATCCCATTGACAGAAACCGCAATTCGTGTTTTAATATAAGACAGTATCATTTTGATTTGTTCTTCTCAATTTTTACCTTCATACTCTACACACATAATCGAAAGGATTATCGGAACATGCAGAATTACTACCAGAAAGAAATCGAAACCGCCTCCCGGGACGAGCTCCGCGCATTACAGGACGAACGCCTCATCAAGACTCTCAACCACGTCTGGAACAACAACGAATACTACCGCAACAAGATGAAGGCGCAGGGCGTTGAACCCGGTGACGTCAAGTCCCAGGAAGACCTCTGGAAGCTCCCCTTCATCACCAAGGATGACCTCCGCGAAGCATATCCCTACGGACTCATGTCCATGCCCCTCTCCGCGTGCAACAAGATCCAGTCCACCTCCGGCACCACCGGCAAGCGCGTTATCGCATTCTACACCCAGCACGACGTGGACGTGTGGTATGACATGTGCGCACGTGCCATCATGGCGGCAGGCGGTACCCGCGACGACGTCGTTCAGGTATGCTACGGCTACGGTCTCTTCACCGGCGGCCCCGGTCTCAACGGCGGTTCCGAAAAGGTAGGTTCTCTTACCCTTCCCATGTCCTCCGGCAATACCGAACGTCAGCTCCAGTTCATGGTTGACCTTCAGTCCACAATCATCTGCTGCACACCTTCCTACGCGTCCTACCTCGCAGAATCCATCTACGAAAAGGGCATCCGCGACCAGATCAAGCTCAAAGCAGGTATTTTCGGCGCAGAAGCATGGACCGAAGAAATGCGTCACGATATCGAACAGAAGCTCGGCATCAAGGCATACGATATCTACGGTCTGACCGAACTCTGCGGCCCCGGCGTTGCATTCGAATGCTCCGAACAGACCGGCATGCACATCAACGAAGACCACTTCATCATCGAAACCATCGACCCCAAGACCGGCAAGGTTCTTCCCGAAGGCGAACGCGGCGAAATGGTATTCACTGCCATCACCAAGGAAGCATTCCCGCTCATGCGCTACCGTACCAAGGACATCGCGATCCTCTCCCGCAAGCCCTGTTCCTGCGGCCGTACCTTCGTGAAGATGTCCAAGATCCTCGGCAGAAGCGACGACATGCTCATCATCAAGGGCGTCAACGTATTCCCGTCCCAGATCGAACAGGTTCTGCTCGCAAAGGGTCTGACCTCCAACTACCAGATCATCGTAGACCGTCAGGGCACCACCGACTCCATCGACGTACTGGTTGAAATGACTCCCGAACTCTTCTCCGATACCGTCGGCGACATCCACCAGAAGGAAAAGGAAATCATCGGCGCACTCAAGGATATGCTCGGCATTCTCGCAAACGTTGCCATCGTGGAACCCAAGTCCATCGTCCGCAGCGAAGGCAAGGCAGTCCGCGTAATTGACAAGAGAAAGCTGTACAACGCGTAAACGCAAAAAACAATAAATCAAAATAAAAATTCTATCACTCAGGAGGTATTGCAAAATGTCCGTAAAGCAGTTATCCATTTTTGCAGAGAACAGAAACGGTGCGATTTACGAGATCACGAAGATTCTTGCGAATGCGGGGATTGCGATCCGTGCGTTCAGCATCGCGGATACCCAGAACTACGGCGTACTGCGTCTGATCGTAAGTGACGTAAAGGCCGCAGCGGGTGCTCTGTCCGAAGCCGGCAAGATCGTGAACGTCACCGACGTCATCGGCGTTGAAATCAGCGACGCCAACGGCGGTCTGTGCGAACTGCTCCACGAAATCACAAAGGATGCAATCAACGTGGAATACCTGTATGCGTTCGTTGCTCCCACCGCGGGCGGCAAGGCATTCGTGGTTCTCCGCGTTGCCGACAACGACGTAACCGAAAAGGTTCTCACCGGCGCAGGCTTCACTCTGCTCACCGATGACGACCTCAAGCTGTAATGGCGGCGCGTCTTACGCTGAACGACCGTTATAATCCAAAAAGAGAAGACCGTTTATGCGGTCTTTTCTACTTCCTGTGGCTGGGAGAACACGGCCGCCATCAGCCTTACGATATTTCAGCCATTACCAAAGCCGATCCCGATGCGGGACACAAACCCGACTCTCCCGTGTGGGGCGGCATCGGTACCTACCACCACTGGGGTGAACCGCTCTACGGCTATTACTACTCCGATGACGAGTGGGTCGTGCGCCGTCACATGAAGCTGCTTACGCAGGCGGGCGTCGATTTCCTCTTCTTCGATACCACAAACGCTGTCATCTATGAAGATAATGCCAAGCTCGTCATGTCCGTCCTCGACGAATACCGCCGCGAGGGATGGAATACGCCGAAGGTCATGTTCTACACCAATACCGCATCCGGCGACACCGCACAGCGGATCTACGACAGCATCTACAAGCCCGGATTCTGCCCGGAAACCTGGTTCCGCTGCGAAGGCAAGCCCGTCATCATCGCAAAGCCCGAGGAATGCTCGCCCGAAGTCCGCGAATTCTTCAACATCAAGCTGTCGCAGTGGCCGAACGAACCCGACAAGCGCGGCGGATGGCCGTGGATGGACTTCACCCGTCCCCAGCGTGCGTTCGACAACCTTGACGGCGTGCCCGAGTGCATCAATGTCTCCGTCGCACAGCATCCCCAGCTCCGGTTCGGTGACTCCGTCCTCTACGGTGAAAAGAGCAACTGCGGACGTGCGTTCCATGACGGCGCAAACGATCCTTCACCGGACGCATACAAGCACTGCGGCAACTTCATCGAGCAGTTCGAGCGCGCCATTGAAGCCGATGTCCCCGTCACCCTCCTGACCGGATGGAACGAATGGATCGCCGGACGGTGGCAGGGTATTCCCGAGCGCCCCATCATGTTCGTCGACTGCGCCAACCATGAGTACAGCCGGGATATCGAAATGATGCGCGGCGGGTACGGCGACAATTATTACCTCACCATGTGCGACTATATCCGCCGGCTCAAAGGTGACGATCCCATGCCGGTGCTTGAGAACGGTGCATCCCTCACCTTCCCCGGCTACCCGGACGGCAATCTGCCCCGCGATCACGAAGGCTACGGATGCTCGTTCCTGAACATGAGCGGACGCCACTGTATCCGTTCCGTCGGTGCAGAAAACAACGAAGACTGCGTGAAGATCACCGTCACCACCGCCCATCCCATCGACAATGCTCCCGCAATCGAGCCGGAGAGCGAACTGGAAGCCATGCTGGCGCAGTTTGATCTTTCCGCTGACCGAGACGGCGCATTCCTGTGGGTCTTCTGCGAAACCGACGGCGGCATGTTCCTGCTCAATCACACCATGGACGGCGGCACCGCATCCGTCATGCGCGTCACAGAGGAAAACGAACGGTACACCTTCACGCCGGAAGGCACCATCCCCTGTTCTGTCGACGGCAATACCCTCACGCTCACCGTCCCGAAGGCATCCATCGGACTGGCGAAAAATCTCCTGCTCCGCGTCATTGACAGCCGTGATCCCGTGGAAGCCCCCGCGGATTTCTACGACCACGGCGACTGCCTCCCGCTCGGGCGGATGTGGTACGGGGTGACAGTGAAGTAAATATCCTTGACAGCCGATGCTGTTTGTGCTATTATAATATTGATTTCAAAATCAGGCATGAAATTTGCTTTCAAGCCAAATCTGTATCGGAGTGGTTAACCGGTACAGCGGAATTTCGCAATACGGCGGAGTTCCGTTCAAACGCAATAATTTCAGAAGAACGGCAGGATTCGCACCCCTGCTGTTTTTCATTTTTGCATCAAAAAAGGACACATTTTTACGTGTGTCCTTTTGTTA
>JAFUQY010000177.1 GCA_017472105.1 Clostridia bacterium
AGGCGTCATGAGCTGCGGCAGATTCTGTACGATGGTCACGTCCATGCCAAGCTCCCGCAGATTTTCCGCCAGTTCCAGTCCGATGAAGCCGCCGCCCGCCAGAACCGCCGATTTCGGTTGATGCAAACGGATGTATTCCCGGATGCGGAAGGTGTCCTCCACGGTGCGGAGCGTGAACAGTTTTCCGCTGTCAAGACCCGGGAAGGGCGGAGTCGTCGGTTTTGCGCCGGGAGCGAGAATCAGCTTGTCGTAGCTTTCCTCGAATTCCGCAATATCATAAAGTTCTCACCCGCCGGCGGATTGTTTCCTGCGAAAAATATTAACAGGATGGATTTGAATGAAAGCATTGAAAACGCGGCAAAACTATGATATAATAAATCTTGTATAAAATCGCAGAGGCGAGAAAAATATCAGGAGGAACAACTAAAATGGCAAAATGGAAATGCACTGTTTGCGGCTACATTCACGAGGGTGACATGACGGACGATTTCAAATGTCCCAAGTGCAAGGTTCCCGCATCCAAATTCGAGAAGATCGAAGAAGCGGCTCCCGCAAAGAATCCTTACGCCGGAACAAAGACGGAAAAGAATCTCTGGGAAGCGTTTGCCGGTGAATCTCAGGCGAGAAACAAGTACACGTATTTCGCATCGGTAGCGAAGAAGGCGGGTTACGAGCAGATCGCGGCAATCTTCCAGCAGACCGCTGATAACGAGAAGGAACACGCAAAGCTTTGGTTCAAGGCACTCGGCGAGCTTGGTGACACTGCCGCAAACCTTCTTCATGCTGCGGAAGGCGAGAACTACGAATGGACGGATATGTACGACGGTTTCGCAAAGGACGCCGATGCAGAGGGCTTCCATGAACTCGCAGCTCAGTTCCGTGCAGTTGCCGCTATCGAGAAAACGCACGAAGAAAGATACCGCGCTCTGCTGAACAACGTGGAGAGCAAGACCGTATTCGAAAAGAGCGGCGTAACCGTGTGGGAATGCCGTAACTGCGGTCATATCGTTGTAGGCACTGCCGCTCCCGCAGTTTGTCCCGTATGCAACCATCCGCAGGCTTACTTTGAAGTGAGAAAAGAAAACTATTGATGTCTGAAAGGCAGCGCGGACACGATTTTGACGCTGTGTTATATCTCATGCATTTGTCCGAATTGCTTGATGTATTCACAGATTTATGATATCATCGGGCGGCGAATATTTGGAGATGTTCTGAAATGTGTGATAACAATAAATTCTGTGTCTGCGAGCGTTGCGGCATATGCTTACTGCAATCTCCACGGTCTGTGGAAGGCTGATATCTGATTGAGGAGGAAACATCGATGGATGCAAAAGTACATGAGCTGTTAAATCAGCAGATCAACAAGGAGTTCTACTCCGCATATCTTTATCTGGAATTTTCCAACTACTTCGAGCAGGCAAGTCTCGACGGCTTTGCCAACTGGTACAAGGTTCAGGCACAGGAGGAACGCGACCACGCAATGCTGTTCTATCAGTACCTCCAGAATGAAAACCAGATTGTAACCTTGGAGGCGATCGCAAAGCCCGATAAGGATTTCAAATGCCATATGGACGTACTGAAGGCAGGCCTCGAGCATGAACAGTATGTCACCTCCCTGATTAACACGATCTACGGTGCGGCATACGATGTCCGTGATTTCCGTACCATGCAGTTCTTGGACTGGTTCGTTAAGGAACAGGGCGAAGAAGAAACCAACGCGACCGATCTGATCTCCAAGATGGAACTGTTCGGCTCCGACCCGAAGAGCCTGTATATGCTCAATCAGGAGCTGGCGGCAAGAGTTTATACTGCGCCCTCCCTGGTTCTTTAATTTTTTGAAGGAAGATCGCATATACAATACGACTCTGAAAAATTAATTCCGGAAGCGGTGTGGCTCTATGACGTCGCACCGCTTTTTCCATACGGAAAGAAAAATAACGGTGTTCAATTATGAAGCAGGAAATTCGAATTCAAAAAGTCACAGGACGCGAGATTTTAGACTCCCGCGGAAATCCCACGGTGGAAGTGGATGTCGTTCTGGAAAGCGGACACATCGGTCGGGCGTCCGTTCCGTCGGGTGCGTCCACAGGCATGTATGAGGCATATGAATTGCGGGACAACGATTCCCGGTATTTGGGGAAAGGCGTTCTGCGCGCTGCTGCCAACGTAAACGGGGAAATCGCACAGGCACTGATTGGCAGAAATGTCCTGGATCAGCGTGCGGTTGACCGTCTTCTCATAGAGATGGACGGAACGAAAAACAAGAGCAGACTGGGAGCAAATGCCATTCTCGGTGTTTCGCTTGCCTGCGCAAAAGCGGCATCACAGGCTTGCGGCGTCGGTCTTTACCGTTATCTCGGCGGGACGAAAGCTGCTGTGCTTCCGGTTCCCATGATGAATATTCTCAACGGCGGCGCCCATGCCTCCAACAACGTGGACATTCAGGAATTCATGATTATGCCCGTGTCAGCGTCCGATTGGAAGGAAGCGCTGCGGCGGAGTGCGGAAGTATTTCACACACTGAAGACGGTTCTGAAGGAAAACAATGTTCCCGTGACAGGCGTTGGGGACGAGGGCGGTTATGCTCCCAATCTCAACAACGATGAGGATGCTTTGGCGTTCATTGTAAAAGCCGTCGAACGTGCGGGATACAAACCCGGCGAGGATTTTATGATTGCCATCGACGCCGCCTCATCGGAATGGTACGACGAAAATACCGGTTCCTACCGCCTGCCGAAGTCCGGTGCCGTTCTGACGAAGCAGCAGATGGTCGAAATGTGGCAGCGGTTTGCCGAAAAGTATCCCATCATTTCCCTCGAGGACGGAATGAGCGAGAACGACTGGGAGGGATGGACCATGCTGACCGAAGCCATCGGTTCCCGCGTCCAGCTTGTGGGAGACGATCTCTTTGTAACCAACACGGAGCGTTTATCCGAGGGCATACAAAAGGGCGTTGCCAATTCGATACTGATCAAAGTCAATCAGATCGGAACGCTGACCGAAACGCTGGATGCCGTTGCGATGGCAAAGGAAGCGGGATATACCGCAATCCTGTCCCACAGATCCGGTGAAACCGAGGACACAACGATTGCGGACATTGCCGTGGCTGTCAATGCGGGACAGATCAAGACAGGTGCTCCAAGCCGCAGTGAACGCGTGGCGAAGTACAATCAGCTCCTCAGAATCGAAGAAGAGTTGGGTGCGAATGCCCGGTATCCCGGTATGGACGCATTCACAAACCTCAGAAGATAACGGCATTGACGGATTCCGCCGAACAAAAACAAACCCCGATGATCTTGCAGCGGATCACCGGGGTTTTGTTATGGATTTCACAGATTCCGCAGTTGTTCACGCACCCATTCCTGAACGGGCGGCGTATCCGGCGGAAGATAGTGTTCGCCGTCGATCACGGTGAGTCCGCATCCGAAACGGCGGGCAAATTTCTGCATTATTTCCTCCGGCTGGAGCGTGTCTCCGCGGGCGTACAGAATTTCCGTCGGCGTTTCCCAGCGGCTGATCGGCTGGTAGGCGGCATAGGCGTAGAAGTCCCACACGATCATTTCGCCGTCCGCGTCAGGGAGGGACTGCTTCCAGCCGAGATCGCTTGCCGTGATGCCCGCTTTCTTCATTTTATCCTCGATCAGCAGACGCATATCCACGATCGGAGAGATCATCAGGCAGTGCTCGAACCGCTCGGACCGGAACGCGCGCATCAGGAACCACGCGGACATGCTCACCGCGCAGAAAATGATGCGGGAATACCGTTCGCGGAGCCACTGCACAACCGCCTGCCACTCGGGAATCACGACCCACGGATAGCATTTCTTCGGTGCACCGCCGGCTGTATGCTCATCTGCGGCATTTGCTCTTTCTCCGTGCTCGGGGAGATCCACGGCGAGAACCTGCCAGCCGGCTTCACAGAAGATCGGGGACAGCGTCAGGGCTTCTTCCTTCCTGCCGTACTTGCCGTGGAGCCAGAGAACGATTTTCTCGGACGGCTCGCCGTACAGGACAGCGGGAATTCCGTCGATGCAGAGGGTTTCGGTTTTCATGCGGGCGGTCTCCTTTCGGTGTGGGAATTACTGGACTTTTTTCGGCTGATAGCTGATTTCGCTGACCGAATAGACGGTGATGAATGCCTTCGGGTCGGTTTTTCTGACGTAGTCCATCAGCCTGCGGTATTCCTGATTGTCCACGATGGCGTTGATTTCGCGGCGGACAACGTTGTCATACGCGCCGATGGCGTCATAGAGCGACGCGCCGCTGTGAAGTTCATTCAGGATGAACTGCGTGATTTCGTCCACTTTCGGGGAGATGATGCACACGCGCCGCTTCAGATTCAGCCCGAAAATGAAGTGATCCACGATCAGCCCGCCGAAATAGGTGCCGATGACGCTGAGGACGACGGTTTTCTTGTCGTAAACGAGCGCGGAGGACAGGGCAACGAGCATCCCGGAGACGGACATCGCCTTGCCGAGCTCCATGCGCAGATAGCGGTTCATGAGCTTTGCAACGATATCCAGCCCGCCGGAGGACGCGTTGCAGGAGAACGTCAGCGCCAGACCGACACCGACGACGAGGATATAGCCGATCATGTCGAGGAAGGGATCCGCGGTGAGGGACTCAAAATTGGGGAAGAGAACCTCGTACACGCGCAGAAATCCGGACATGAGAATGGTCGAATAGATGGTTTTTCCGCCGAACTCCGGACCGATCAGGAGAAATCCGATCAGCAGAAGGAAGAGGTTCATCACCAGTGTGATCGCGGAGATGGGCGCGGGAATGAAATTGCTGAGAACGAGTGCGAGTGCTGAGCCGCTGCCGACGGTGACATGGCTCGGGATCATGAAGAAATACACGGCGGCTGCAATGATGGCGGTGCCGACGGTGATGACGAAAATTTCGCGGATGTTTCGTTTTGTGAGCATGACGGATTCCTCGGAATGAAAAAATATAAAAGCATTGCTCCTGATGCTATTATAGCACACGACACACGGAATTTCAAGGCGGCTCCGATGACACATCCCGAAAAATGCGAAAAAAGACTTTACAGAACGCCGAATCTGTGGTATCCTGTTCTCAGAGAAAAACGAAGGAGGACTGCATCATGAAAAAATACGATATCGCCGCATACATCTGGCCGTCCTACACCGGGCGGGAACCCCGTGCACTCCAGTTCTGGGAGAAGGGAATCGGAGAATGGCAGACCGTGCTCTCCGCAAAGCCGAAGGTTGACGGGCAGATTTTCCCGCGCATCCCACTGTGGGGCACCTGTGACGAAGCCGATCCCGAGGTCATGGAGCGTCAGATCAAGGCTGCCACCATGCACGGCGTCAATGTGTTCATCTACGACTGGTACTGGTACGACAGACGTCCGTTCCTCGAGCAGTGTCTCAACGAGGGATTCCTCGGCGCGCCCAACAACGAAGACATGAAATTCTACCTCATGTGGGCGAATCACGACGCCGGATACACGTGGGACAAGCGCAATTCCTCCTGCAATGAGGTGATCTGGCTCGGCTCACAGCCCAGGGAAGAGTTCGACATCATCTGCCGCCGTCTGATCGAGAAATACTTCACCCGCCCGAACTACTACAAAATCAACGGATGCCCCGTGTTCATGATCTACGACGTGATGAACCTGATGCGCGGACTCGGCGGCGTGGACAAAACCCGTCAGGCGCTCGACGATTTCCGCGGACTGGTGAAGGCTGCCGGATTCCCGGATCTGCATCTCCAGCTCACGATCTGGGGCGAGCATGCGGTCAACATTTCCGGCGTGGACAGCGAGAGATCCGGCTCGACGAGGGATATCGTGCCCGCGCTCGGCTTCGATTCGATGACGCACTACCAGTTCGTGCATTTCACAGACTGCAACCGCGACTACACCGACGTTCTTCCCGATGTCGCGAAGGAGTGGGACAGAATCCGCGCGGAATACAACGTGCCGTACTACCCGCATATCTCCATCGGCTGGGACAACAATCCGCGGCACAACCACATCACGTACCCGATTCTGAGAAACAACACGCCCGCGAACTTTAAAAAGGGACTGGAAATGGCGAAGGAGTACAGTGATAAGTACAACGAAGTCCCGCTGATTACGATCAATTCGTGGAACGAGTGGACGGAGATGAGCTACCTTGAGCCGGACGACGTCAACGGTTACGACTACCTCGAAGCCGTGCGCGACGTTTTTGCAGTGCCGGACAAGCCGGAAAAGTCGGTCGCGGCGATTCTGGAAGAACTCTGCGCAAAGGCTCTTGCGAAAACAGAAGCAGAATAAGAAAAACAAACCCGTGCTCTCCGGTGAAAGTACGGGTTTTGTTCTGTATAACGGGATTATCCCGCGAAAACACGGATGAAGTCGGCGTAGAGATCGATGATTCCGTACCGGCTGAGATCGACAGGCCATCCGTTTCCGCCGACGGCGAGGTTGAGCATGAAGTAGAACGGCCACTCCTTCGATACCGGCTGGGTCGGATGGCGGTAGAGCGGGATGTTGTCACAGGTGTAGACCGTCTCCTCCTCCGTAATCAGCGTGCCGTAGGTGTGGAAGCAGGCGTCCCAGTTCAGGCGGTTCCCGAAGGTGCGCATGTCGAAGAACGCAAAGGGATCCGTCGTCTCCGCGCGCTCCTGATTCCAGCGGTGCGAGGTGCAGTAGTAGCCGATCTGGTTCTGGTGATCGAGATCCTCAAGGCCGTACGTTTCGATGGTATCCAGCTCATCCACCGGGACGGTGTTTCCGCGCGCGGCGTGATTGGTCAGAAGCCAGAACGCAGGCCACGATCCGATCGCATTCGGCCCGAGCATCCGGCATTCGAAATAGCACGGCGCCTTCGCTTCAAAACCGGATCCGTCGGCGAGGGTGCTCGAGATCAGCCCGGTCGAGTTTTTCGCTGAATCCGCGCGGATGCGGAGGTAAGTGCCCGTCTGCGAGAACGGATTCGCCGGGGACTCAAAATCCGTGAACGGAATCTGGCTGAAATCGCCGCCGCCCGGCTTGTGGCAGTAGTAGCGTACATCCTTCCGGTGTGCGGAAATCGAGAGATCGGGCGAATCGAAATCGTCGAGGAACACCTGCGTCATCCCCTTCGCAAGCGGCGGAACGGGATGGGCGGCGGCTCCCTCGAGGAAGGGCATGCCCGCGTTGTTGTACAGCTGGAGATGATAAACGTCCCGCCAGTCTCCTTCGCCGCCGCAGATGCGGATTGTGAGAGGCCCGTGCGGATACTCCGATGCATGGAAAACGAACTCCGCATACCCGTCACGGTCGGGCTGAACCTCTGCGGCGGCGGAGTCAATGTAGTCATCCGCACCGGCTTTCGCGCAGTATGCGGTCAGTCTGCCGATGTCGTGCGTGAGCTGAATCCGGACGGTTGTATCCCCGTCAACGGCGGAGCAGCAGGCGGGCGAGAGAACACAAATGGTGCCGCGGTTCTTTGTCATATCCGTCACCTCACACGCTCAGCGCGTCAAGGAGCATCCGCTTCGCTTCGGTGAATTTCGCGACGTCATATTCCACATCGCGGAAGGAACGGAAGACCATGCCGCAGATTTCGTCGGCTTTTGCTTTGTCACACTTTGCAAGTTCGCAGAGAAGCTCGTATTCCTCGGCACTTTCGCGCTCCGCTTCCAGTCGGATGGACATCCACGGCTCGCCCTGTCCGGGATAGATCACGTGCGTATCACCTGCGGGAAGGTAGCATACGGAGTCCGCGTTGTGATGCTCGGGGCAGTTCTGCGTGAACGGATCCTGACCGGGCTGATAGCAGTTTGACGCCCAGTGGAGGAATCCGGTGAGGTTGTATTTGTAGTTGCCCCAGTGGAGATACCGCGTGGAGAGGAGCGGGTAGTCCATGAAGCGGTTGATGTAGCCGGGTTCACGCGGTCCGCAGCAGACGTAGTGCCAGATTTCGTCCCCGGCAGCGCGCAGGGTTTCCAACTCCGCCATGTGACGGTCGTATTCCGCGTTCAGAGGCACCCAGATGTCGAGCGCGCCGTGCAGATTGCCGTAGGACATGGCGTCGATGAGGCGGATTTCCGGGAAAATCTTGCGCACCAGACCGCACAGCGCACGGAATTCGGTGCAGTTGGCTCCGTTCGGCTCGTCGGCAATGCCCATCACGAATCTGTCAAGCCAGCCGTGCTCGATCAGAACCTCGCGCAGTGCGGGCAGATACTGGGTCAGGTAGCAGTAGCCCTCGTAGGACATCGCGGGAATCTCGCCGTTTATGAGAATCGTGGATTCGCTCCAGCTTCTTCTCCAGCCGACGGACGGCGCGTTGAAGTACCGCATGCCCGCCTTCTCGTACCGCTTCACCTGCTCGATGAACGGCGCGAAGTCGAATTCCCACTTGTTTTCGCCGACTTTTTTCCGACCGATGCCGCCGGTGTACATCATGTTCTGATGCATACGCCGGAGCATGGCGAGGTATTTTTCCTCGAGCGCGAAGTATTCGTCCGAGTACAGCTCGACGCCGTGGTATTTTGCGCACGTTCCGGCGTTGTAGCCGACGATCATTTTCATCGTTTCCCCGGGCAGAACGGCTTTGTAGATTTTCAGCTGCATCGGGATCACATTGCCGTCCACGGTCACGGATGCGGCGTAGTCCCCCGGCTTGGCATCGCGGTCGACTTTCACGGAGATGTAAAGTCCGCCGACGCCGTCTGTGAGCGTGACTGTGCCGTCATAGGGACGCAGGCAGTCGTAGAGCCAGTACGGTGCGGCGCGTTCGGGATAGTGCGGGGCATACTGCTCGGGAGAAATGTTGTGATTCCTCTCGACCTGCACGGGAACGAGGGTGTAGATCTCGGGTACCGCTCCTGCCGGAAGACCGTCAACGGAAACGGAAACTTCAACGGAAGCGCAGTCCGCGAGAAGGAGCTGGAACGACGCATACCCGCCGCGCGCGGAAAACACATCGATCGTCTTCGATGCCGACGGATAGTCCCATACATCCGGGTACGTGAACTCCGCCGATGAAATGACGCTGTACTTCATGATGACCTCCTGTGGTTGTAGAATCTGTGAAATTTAAAATTTACGATATTGGAAAACTATGCTGTATGTCAGCCAGCTGAACGATCGATCCTGTCATTCAGAGGGCGAAACTCACTGGCAGTTATAGCCGTACATTGTGCCCGAAGAATCTGTGCATGTCCTGCTCAGGTTGCCTGATGTCCGTGGTATTCTCTGCTATTCAGGTGAAGGTTACTCACGAACAATTCCAGCGCAGAGTCTGCACGAATATTGCATGATAAAACCGTACATTATGGCAAAATGAGTACCCTTCAGCTGAACAATCAGAATAACCACGGACATGTCACGATCTGATCAGGGCATGAAAAGATTCTTCGTGAGGGATATTGGGCTTTGGATTCAAGGATAGCCCGCCCTCTGAATGACAGAAACGGACGTTGGTCCGGCTGACATCAGGTGTACGTGATAATAAAGATCATTGACAGAATTTCGGTTTCATCTTTGGCATCATTGTAGCAAAATCCGGCGGGATTGTCAATATTTTTTGGCATAAATTTCATGGCTCCCGATCTTTTTGGGATCTCCCGTTCGCGGCAGCACGTTTCCGCAGTTCATGGATCGTACACAAAAAAACTAAAAATTCCTAACATGTTTTTATTGTTTCGGAAACATCGGTGTTGTATGATAATACCATATCGAAAAAGGAAGGAACCGGCATGAAAATTCTTATCACAACCGATCTGTTTACCACGGCAACCAACGGTGTTGTGACGTCCGTGCGGAATCTCTGGGACGAGCTGAAAAAACGGGGACACGACGTGCGCATCCTGACGCTGTCGGACAGAATGAAGAGCTGCCGCGACGGGGACGTGTACTACATCCGGTCGGTTTCGCTCGAAGCGGTGTATCCCAACGTGCGCATGCCGACCTCCTACCGCCACCACCTCATCCGCGAGCTGATCGATTGGAAACCCGACGTGATCCACAGCCAGTGCGAATTTTTCAGCTTCCAGTTTGCCCTGCGCATCTCCAAGCTCACCGACGCACCGCTGATTCACACGTACCACACCCTCTACGAGCAGTATATCCCGTACGTGCTTCCCGCGAAGCGTCTGGGACAGGATCTGGTGCGGATTCTCTCGCGCAAACGTCTGGAGAACGTCAGCCGTGTCATCGTGCCGTCGTACAAGGTCGAGGATACGCTTCTGGAATACGGGCTGTACAACACCATCTGCGTCGTGCCCAGCGGAATCAGCCTCGATCAGCACAGACGCCGCATCACACCGGAACAGCGGTCGGAAAAACGCCTCTCACTCGGCATCGGGGAAGAGAAGACGGTGTTCCTCAACCTCGGACGGCTCGGGACGGAGAAAAATCTCGATGAGCTGATGCGGTATTTCGCAAACGCCGCGCGGATCCGGGACGATATTGTGTTCCTCCTCGTCGGAGACGGCCCGGCACGGAGTCAGCTTGAAAAACAGGCGGAAGAGCTCGGCGTGCGTGACCGCGTTACCTTCACGGGCATGGTCAGACCGGACGAGGTGCACGAATACTACCAGCTCGGCGACGTGTTCATCAGCGCATCCACGAGCGAAACGCAGGGACTCACCTACGTCGAAGCCGCCGCAAACGGACTCCCGCTCCTGTGCCGATGCGATCTGTGCCTCACGGGCGTGCTTCTCCCCGGCGAAAACGGACTGGAATTTACAAATGAAGACGAATTTGCACAGGGCGTGAAGTGCATGGCGGATGACCGGGACTGGCGGAAAAAGGCGGGAAAACGAAGCGAAGAAATCGCCGCCGGATTTGACAAAAGCGCATTCGCCGACGCGATGGAGTCGATCTACCGCACGGTCACGGGACTGTAAACACAAAAAAACGGAAGAATCCTTGAGTGGAAACTTCCGTTTTGTTTTTTTGTCAGGTGTTATCAACGAACTCTGTCGGCAAAGCATCCGTACAGACTGCACGCCAACAGAAGCTCGGGAACGTGATCCGTGTATGTCAGGTAAGACTCACGCATTCATGCATCAAAACCTTGGAGCTTCGGAGACTGCCTCTCCCATTCAGCCGGAGCATATCGCTGTTGGCAAAGCATCCGTACAGACTGCACGCCAACAGAAGCTCGTGAACGTGATCCGTGCATGTCGGGTTAAGATTAATGGAAAAATTGTCCATCAAAACCTTGGAGCTTCGGAGACTGCCTCTCCCATTCAGCCGGAGCGTATCGCTGTTGGCAAAGCATCCGTACAGACTGCACGCCAACAGAAGCTCGGGAACGTGATCCGTGCACGTCGGGTTAAGACTAATGGAACATCACGTTCATTCGTCCATGAATACCTTTTCGAGAACCTTGACAACCTTCTTGTTCAGGGACTTTTCGGTCTTCTTGAACTTGGACGCGATGTTGGCGGTGTTGTTGATAACCATATCGCGGAGCATGTAGGGAAGGCTGTTGAATTCGGTACCGAACTGGAAGGTGAAGTCGAGCTTACGGCCTGCCATGATGAGGTCGATGATCTGCGCGGTGGTGGGTTCAGCGGAGTAACGGCTCTTGAGTGCCTGGTCGTAGTATGCGGGATATACATACTTGTAGGATTCAGCACACATCGCTTCGTAGAGCGTACCGATGAAGGAACCGTCTTCTTCGGGCATGGTCAGCGGAACTGCGAATACAGTGAACTGGTCCCATGCGTTGGTGTAGTAGCCTTCCTGAGCTTCATCGAGCTTCGGGAGCGGGAGAATGCCGTAGGTGTCTTCCATTTCGGTGAGGGACTCGGTGGTTTCGCCGAAGTAGAGCTGGGTCATCGCGATCTTGCCCTGTGCGAAGTGAGCGGGAATGTCTCTCCAGGAGGCGGAAACCTTGTCAAAGAGAGCGCCTTCGGTTTCGTGGTAGAGCTTGTTGACCTTTTCGACAGCGGCGATGGTCTTTTCGCTGAACAGGTCGATGGTGAATTCATCCGGAGGATTGATGATGGTCAGGGTGGGCAGGTCAAGTGCGCCGAGCCATACGTCGTGGGTGTTTACGCCGGTCGCGGTGACAGCGTAGCCGTGGAGGTCTTCGGGGTCGTGCGTACCGTCACCGTTGGTGTCTTCGTAGATGCCCGCAACGATTTCGGTGAACTTGTCGATGGTCCACTTGCCTTCGAATACGAGATTGTACAGGTCTTCGGAGGTGTATCCGTAGTTTTCCATGATCTCGTAGTTGAAGAACATACCGTAGGTGTAGAGCAGGGTGGAGATGGAAAGGTCGGAGTTATCGGTGTAGCGCTTGTTGTTGATGGTGGAGCCGCTGTTTGCAAGCTCGTTGTGCCACGGCTTGTCGGGATTGTAAACGGGAATGTCGAACCAGTTGTAGAGAACCTTCGCGGTGATCGGGATTTCAGCCTCGAAGTTGATGAAGCCGAGCATGTCGTAAGCCGTGATGCCCGCGGTAACTGCGGTTACGACTTCGCTGTAAGGAGAAGCAACGACAACTGCCTCGATCTTGGTGTCAAAGCGGTCTTCGATTCTCTGGTTTCTTTCGAAAACTTCGTCGTTGGTGCCTTCACCGGTCAGTTCCTCGGAGCGGATTTCGTATTCCTTGGAGGCATCGGTACCCATCCGGAAGGAACGTCCGTCATAGGAAACGTCGGGAAGATCGTCGGGAATCTGCTGGCGGAGCTCCGCTGCGGTCAGTTCCTTTTCGGGGTCGGCTTCTCCGGTGGTTTCCACGGCTGCGGAAGTGTCGGCACCGGCGGATTTGGTTTCGTCCGCATTCGCGCTGTTGTCGGAACAGGAGATGAATGCGGAGGAAGTCATGAGCAGTGCGAGAAGCAGGGAAATCAGTCTCTTGTTCATAGAATTACTCCTTTGCGGGTTGTAAAAGTCCATAATTAGCTAAGCTAATCTTAACATATTTTTGCACGGATTGCAAGAATCAAAATCTTACAATATTCCCGCGTCTGATTTGTGCAGAAAAACGAAAGCCGCACTCCCGACCGGGGAAAATGCAGCTTTTGCGGTCTTATTTTTTGATCGAACCGTTCTTTTTCGGATCCTTTTTTGCATCGGTGGTCTGCGCGTTCTTCGGCTGCTTCAGCTCAAACGCGGAGAGCAGACGCACGTTGTGAAGCCCGAGGATGTATCCGCCTGCGGTCACGAGGATGGCGGGGAAGATCACGAGCAGATGGATGATGGGATTGCGCGGTGCAAAATACGCCACGATGCCGGCGTACATGCCTTCCCAGAGCAGGGCGAGGGCGCGTCCGACGGTGTCAAGGGTGCCCGCCCATGCCAGATCGTGCTTGAAGGGATGCGCGATGAGGATGACGAGTGCGATGAGGATGTTCGGGATGTTCGCACAGAGCGAGATCCACAGACCGGTGAGGGGCTTTTTCTGCGCACGGCCTGCGTCAACGCGGATTCTGTCCGAGCCGCCGCGTTCCCAGATGACATTGTAGACGAGGAAGAGGTAGAACAGGGTGGCAAAGCAGCTGGAGAAGAGCATGAGCCAGTCGCGCTGATCCTTCGCCGCATAGGATGCCGCCACGAGCATGATACCAAAAAACGTCGAACCGAACTGGTTCAAGAGGATTTTCGATATGATTTTCGAGTTTTCACTCCAGAATTCTTTCATAAAAGGGACTCCATGGGGGATGTGATGCACGGGTAAAACCCGCAAGTATATTTTATCGGTTTTCCGCGAGAATTACAAGACTGTACGGCGAAAGTTTACAAACTATCCATTAAAAGATTAAAGTTTGTTGTATAATAGAGTAAGAAGTAAAGGAGTGAACGGGTGAAGATGGGAAGGCGATACCGGGGTTCGGCGAAACCTCCTGCGGCGCAGCTGCTTCAAGTTCCGTAGGGGACGGCGCCCTCGACGTCCCACGGCACAGTCCGTACAATATTGCAGCAGCCGATCCGATCATGACAGGTTAAACTGTTCGGCGGGACGTCTGGGAGCCGTCCCCTACGATTATAACGGATTGATTTTCCCGGGATGCATGCCACCCGTCACCGACAAAATCCTGCCATAAATATACCACAACCGGAGTAACCACCATGGACGACAAAGCATTCCGTGCGGAGTTTCCGCCGCTGATACGGA
>JAFUQY010000178.1 GCA_017472105.1 Clostridia bacterium
ACAGCTCCCCTGTTCTCATGGAAAACCAGTCGGTCGGCATCGGGCATGACGGTGAATATTTCCGCGAAAACCTCACCGTACCGTTTGCATTTGCCGGTGTGCTGGGAACGGTATCCTTCGACGGTGGCAAATGCGATGTGAAGACGATATGCGGTTCACTAGATGGGATGTTACCGTGAACGGCAGTTCCGATGCGGTAAGCGTTGGGTGAGATGATCTGCTGACTTTAGTGTAAATAACAAAAAAAACTGGCATCGGTTCGCGGAATTCAACCGGTGTCAGTTTTGTTTTGCCTCCGTTTCGTCAATCTCTTGACGTATTCACAACAATATTATATAATAAAATAGCAAGAGAGCTCAACAAACTTGAATTCGAGGTGACAGTATGGCGAAAAGTGCGGGCAATCACATTACCAGCTGTACGATTTTCTGGCAGAATACAGGAGATGCAGTAAGAGTTGTAACCAAAGTGCTACAAACAGAAATTCATGTTCGGTTTTATGATGGTGATAATCTGATCAGCGGCAGAATCTGGCCTGTGTCCGGGCAGCAGAAACAGGAGCTGTACAGTATTTTATATGCTTGCCTTGAAGATTGGGATTGTGACGATTATACAGCCAAAGAGTCCGATGATACTCACTGGCAGTTTAAGATATGTACGCAAAGGAGCTGTCTCAGAACCGTTTGCGGTACAGCCGATCCGCCGCCGCACGGCGAAGAGATCAAGAAGATACTCACCGGAATCATCGGCGAAGACAACTGCTATTTCTTTTAGCCGGAAAGTTTTTTTTACTCAAAGAACGCAGAAAACTACAATTTGGAGGCATTCAGATGAATGAGCAGATAAAAGAATATTTGGAAAAATACCCAAGCGGCATTGTTGATATGTACAATACTTTACGAAAGCTGATTTTTGACAGTGTTTCATCCGAGCCGCAGGAAACGATGTGGGCGAAACTCCCAACCTATTCTGTCGGTGAATCTTTTGTCAGACTGATTCCATTCAAGGACCACATCAACATTGAAGCAAAAGCTGTATCGGCAAATACGGAAATGCTGTCAGGCTATAAAATAACGCCTAAGGGAATGCTGCAAATTTTCTTGAATCAGGATATTCCTGCCGATGCACTGAGAAAAATATTTTCCGAAACATTGTGCTGACAACCTGACAGAAAAACCGCTGTAATCTTCATCCTTCACGGGGATTGAGATCACAGCGGTTTATTGCTTGCCGTTCCGACTGTTGTACATTCAGCATTCGGACAGCATTGGTAAATATAAATGGAACCGGGAAATACATCGGACTGGACACCGCACTCTCGGATCACCCGCGCATCGTGTACACCGGGAATGAGCACCGGATCGCCGACGGTCTGACGCTGTATTCCTGCAATCTGCGCGAGCGGAATCACGGCTTCGGCAGCTGCGGACTGACGGAAAAGGTGGAGTCCGGCTTCATTCCCGACGATTTCCGGTATGAGCAGTACCTCCTGATCGAGGAAAACGGCAGGCGCGTCCTCATCAGCGGATGTTCGCACAAAGGAATTCTCGACATCACCGAATGGTTCGCGCCCGATGTCCTCGTCGGCGGGTTCCATTTTTCCAGGCTGCCGCTTGACGAACCCCTCGCGGACGCGGCACGGCATCTCGCATCGTATCCGACCCGGTATTACACCTGTCACTGCACGGGGACGTAGCAATTCGCGTACATGAAGCATTTTCTGCCGGAGCTTTTCTATCTTGCCTGCGGAGACAGCATTGAAATCCCCTGACACCGGAACAGAAACCAAATACCGCCCGTATGATCCCGGAATTTCCGAGTCCGCACGGGCGGTTTGTTATTCGGTTTTACAGCAGTATCGCTGTTCCGTCGTCGCGGTAGTCGATGCGGTCACCGTCACAGTTGAGGGCGTCGATATAATTCAGATACTCCTCCTTCGACTTGAACGGAGTATTGTATTCCGCCGCGATTTTTACCGCACGTTTGCCGCCGTCCTTCAGGAGGAGGTACAGCATGCCGAGCTGCCACTTCGCACAGTCCACACACGCCGCAACGGGATCCGCGATTTCGTAGTCATTGCCGTGGGACTTCCCTTTTCCGCCTGCGCAGTAGGGATGCACCACCGGCATGATGGCGGAAAGATCACCCATGTCCGTACTGCCCGAGCCGATGTGGTTGTTTGAAGTGAAGGGATAATCGGAAATCACGAGCTTTGCCGCGTCTTCCGCAACCTTCATCATACCGGCGTCGTTTTTCAGCGGGCCGTATCCGGGTGCGTCGACAATCTCGATATTCGTGCCGATGGAATACGCCGCACCGGTGAGCGCACGGTTGACCTTTTTGTTCGCCTTCACGATCGCGTCAAAACTGCTTCCGCGGACGTAGCTTTCGAGCGTCACCGTCTCCGGAATCGCGTTGACCATATCGCCGCCGTGGGTGATGATGGGATGCACACGGATGATATCCGGCTCACGGAAGGTTTCACGGATCGCATTGACGGCATTGATCCCGCAGGTCGCGGCGTACAGGGCATTTCTTCCGTCCCATGGACTTCCACCGGCATGGGATGCGGTACCCTTGTAGATGATTTTCTTCGACATGCATCCGACGGAACCGCCCGTGACCGCGTAACTGCCGGAGGTGTGCACCATGAACGCCACATCCACGCCGTCGAAATAGCCGCGATGGAGAAATTCCGTCTTGCCGCCGAAGTATCTGATCTTCCCTTCAGACCGGAGCTTGCCGCGGTATTCGATCTCGAGCAGCTCTTCCGCAGGCACGGCACACAGACGGATCCGTCCGCTCAGTGCATCGAGAATGCCCGGTTCCTTCAAGGCGGCGGCAACTCCGAGCAGAGCTGCGCACTGTGCGTTGTGACCGCAGGAGTGAACGGCTCC
>JAFUQY010000179.1 GCA_017472105.1 Clostridia bacterium
ATTTCTGATATTTTCACCGATTGTGTTCATGGCGTTTACTCCTTTCCTGTTCTGCTTCGATTATAGCACAGTCCGACGGGCGATGCAATAACGCGTTTTCTTAGCGGAACTCACTTTCCACGCGACCCAATAATTGTGCGGATTGCCGCAAATCCCTTGAAAATCCCGGCGGATTATGCTATACTGTGCTTAATAACAGCAGAAAGGTGAAAATTATGCTGAATAAACTGTTCAAATTAAAAGAAAACAACACGACTGTCAGAACGGAGATTGTCGCCGGGATCACGACGTTCATGACCATGGCGTACATACTGGCGGTCAACCCGAGCATTCTCGCGGACGCGGGCATGGATCCCACCGCGGTGCTTCTGGCAACCTGCATTGCTTCGTTCATCGGCTCCGCGTGCATGGGTCTGATGGCGAATCTCCCGTTTGTGCTTTCCGCAGGCATGGGTCTGAACGCCTTCTTCGCGTACACGGTTGTACTCGGATTCGGGTATTCGTGGCAGGTCGCGCTCCTCGCCGTGTTCATCGAGGGTCTGATTTTCATCGTTCTCTCCCTGACCAATGTGCGTGAAGCGATTTTCAATGCAATCCCGATGGCGCTCAAGCAGGCGGTTTCCGTCGGTATCGGTCTGTTCATCGCCTTCATCGGACTTCAGAACGCGGGTCTTTCCGTTGCCAATGCGTCCACGCTCGTCTCCATTGTCAGCTTCCGCGAAAACTTCACCACCTCCGGCGTCTGCGCGCTTCTTGCCATCGTCGGAACCTTCCTCACCGCGATTCTCTACATCAAGCAGGTGAAGGGCTCCATTCTCATCGGGATTCTCGCGACGTGGGTTCTCGGCATCCTCTGCCAGTTCGCGGGACTTTATACCCCCGACGCGGCTGCGGGATACTACTCCCTCCTGCCCGTGTTCGAAATGACCGACTTCACAAAGCTCGGTTCCACGTTCGGGCAGTGCTTCAATCTCGAGATGGCGGGCGTCGATTTCTTCAACTTCGTCGTCATCATCTTCTCGTTCCTGTTCGTTGACCTGTTCGACACCCTCGGCACCCTCATCGGCGTCAGCACCAAGGCGAACATGCTCGACGAAAACGGAAGACTTCCCGGCATCCGATCCGCACTTCTCGCAGACGCGGTTGCAACCAGTGCCGGTGCGGTTCTCGGTACCTCCACGACCACGACGTTCGTTGAATCCTCAGCTGGCGTTGCGGCAGGCGGCAGAACCGGTCTGACAGCACTCACTTCCGCGATTCTGTTCCTCGTTTCCATGCTGTTTGCGCCCATTTTCACCGCGATTCCGTCCTTTGCAACGGCTCCCGCGCTGATTATCGTCGGCTTCCTCATGTTCAGCAACGTAACCGAGCTCAAGCTCACCGAGGACAATTACGTCACCGCCATCCCCGCATATCTCTGCATCATCGCAATGCCCCTGTTTTACAGCATTTCCGAAGGCATCTCCCTCGGCATCATCTCCTACGTGCTCCTCAGCCTTGTCACCAAAAAGGCAAAGCAGGTCACTCCCATCATGTACGTGCTGGCGGTGCTCTTCATCTGCAAATACATTTTCCTGTAACCGGAGATTTCCAGACAGAGCGGTGTGGACGTATGAGCCATGCCGCTTTTGCATATTCTGTGAAAATTCCCATAAAAATTTTTCGTTTCGTTGAAAATTCAACATACTATTTCCGCCGTTTGGGGTATAATATACTCACAAAAGCAAGGAGGAATCCGAATGAAGATTGCATTTTTCGATACCAAACCCTACGACAAGCCGTCCTTTGAGAAATTCGGCGCGGAACACGGGATCACGTTCAAGTATTTTGAAACCAAGCTGAACGAGGACACCGCTGAACTGGCACACGGATTCGACGGCGTCTGCGTGTTCGTCAACGATACCGTCAATGCGGCGGTGATCGACCAGCTGCACGAACTCGGGGTCAAGGTGATCGCGCTCCGCTGTGCCGGCTTCAACAACGTCGACATGAAGCACGCCTACGGCAGAATCCACGTGGTCAGAGTTCCCGCATATTCGCCCTACGCAGTTGCGGAACACACCATGGCAATGCTTCTCACCTCCATCCGCCGCATCCACAAGGCATACATCCGCACAAGGGACTACAATTTCAGCCTTGCGGGGATGACCGGCTTCGATCTCCACGGCAAAACCGTCGGGGTCATCGGTACGGGCCGCATCGGTCGGGTGTTCATCGACATCTGCCGCGGCTTCGGGATGAAGGTTCTTGCTTACGACAAATTCCCGGCGGAAGGACTGGACAACGGCGACACCGTGCGGTATGTGACGCTCGACGAACTGTTCACGAAGAGTGACATCATCTCGCTCCACTGCCCGCTGACCGATGAAACCTACCACGTCATCGACGAAGCGGCACTGGACAAATGCAAACGCGGCGTGATTCTCCTGAATACCTCCCGCGGTGCACTCGTGGATGCGGAGGCTCTGGTTGCCGGAATCAAATCCCGGAAAGTCGGAGCGGCGTGCCTTGACGTGTACGAGGAAGAATCCGACCACTTCTTCGAGGACAAATCCGGACACATCCTTGACGACGACACCCTCGCGCGGCTCATTTCCATGCCGAACGTCATCGTCACATCCCATCAGGCATTCCTGACCGAAGAAGCACTCTCCAACATCGCCGAAACCACGGTGCAGAATCTCGTCGATCTCTTTGAAAAAGGTCAGTGCCCGAACGAGCTGTGCTGGAGATGCGAAGGCGCCGAGGACTGCAAAACCGGCAAATGCTTCTGAGACAAACTCTGTCAATCATTCTATCAATATAAACAATTCATAACCGGAGGAAAACAGCATGACAATCACCAATGATATCAGATACATCGGCGTAAACGACCACAAAGTCGACCTCTTCGAAGGTCAGTACAAGGTTCCGAACGGTATTTCCTACAACTCCTACGTCATCCTCGACGAAAAGATCGCCGTCATGGATACCGTTGACGCAAACTTCACCCACGAATGGCTCGACAATTTGCAGAATACCCTCGGCGACAGACTGCCCGACTACCTCGTTGTGCAGCACATGGAACCCGACCACGCCGCAAACATCCACACCTTCGCGAAGGCATATCCCGACGCCGTGATCGTGTCTTCCGCAAAGGCGTTCTCGATGATGAAGAACTTCTTCGGCACCGATTTCGCAGACCGCCAGATCGTTGTCAAGGACGGCTCCACACTCTCGCTCGGCAAGCACACCCTCACCTTCGTCACCGCGCCCATGGTTCACTGGCCGGAAGTTATCGTCACCTACGACAGCTATGACAAGGTTCTCTTCTCCGCGGACGGCTTCGGCAAATTCGGCGCACTCGATGTTGAGGAACCGTGGATCGACGAATCCAGACGCTATTTCATCGGCATCGTCGGCAAGTACGGCGCACAGGTTCAGGTGCTTCTTAAGAAGGCTGCCGGACTCGATATCGAGAAGATCTGTCCCCTGCACGGTCCCGTTCTCACCGAAAATCTCGGCTATTACCTGAATCTCTACAACACATGGTCCTCCTATGAACCCGAGGAAGACGGCATTCTCATCGCGTACACCTCCGTTTACGGCAACACCAAGAAGGCTGTGCAGATGCTTGCGGAAAAGCTGAGAGCGAACGGCTGCCCGAAGGTTGTCGTACACGATCTCGCGCGGGTTGACATGGCAGAAGCGGTCGGCGACGCATTCCGTTACAGCAAGCTCGTCCTCGCAACCACGACCTACAACACCGAAATCTTCCCGTTCATGCGTGAGTTCATCAATCACCTCACCGAGCGCAATTTCCAGAACCGTACCGTTGCGTTCATCGAAAACGGCAGCTGGGCTCCTCTCGCCGCAAAGGTCATGAAGGGCATGCTTGAGAAGAGCAAGAACATCAACTACACCGAAAACAACGTGCGGATTCTCTCCTCCCTCAATGAGGAAAGCACCGCTCAGGTCGAGGCACTGGCTGAGGAGCTCTCCCGCGAATACCTCGCACTCCGGGACGACACCGCCAACAAGAACGATCTGACCGCGCTCTTCAACATCGGCTACGGTCTCTACGTCATCACCTCCAACGACGGCAAGAAGGACAACGGCCTCATCGTCAACACCGTAACGCAGGTCACCAATTCTCCCAACCGCATCGCCGTCACCATCAACAAGGAAAACTATTCCCACCATATCATCAAGCAGACCGGCATCATGAACATCAACTGTCTGACCGTGGATGCACCGTTCAAGGCGTTTGAGTCCTTCGGCTTCCGGAGCGGCAGAAACGTTGACAAGTTCAAGGACTGCGATCCTCTCCGTTCCGACAACGGTCTGGTGGTTCTGCCCCGCTACATCAATTCGTTCATGTCCCTCAAGGTGGAACAGTACATTGACCTCGAGACCCATGGCATGTTCATCTGCTCCGTGACCGAGGCGAGAGTTCTGTCCGACAGAGAAACCATGACCTACTCCTACTACCACGAAAACGTCAAGCCCAAGCCGGAAACCGAAGGCAAGAAGGGCTATGTCTGCAAGATCTGCGGCTACGTTTATGAAGGCGACACCCTCCCTGAAGATTTCGTATGCCCCCTCTGCAAGCACGGCGCGGCTGACTTCGAGGAAATCAAGTAAACATCCGTTGAAACGCAAAAGCGGCAGGGATTCGTCCTTGCCGTTTGTTTTTCGGGTGCCGGAAGTGTATGAAACTGCCAAAAATCCTCTTGACGGCGGCGGAAATATCTGTTATAATGAAACCAACCATAAACTCAACAATACATCAAAGGAGTGCATACTATGGATTTCTCCGAACTCAATAAGATGGTGGAAACCGGTAAGGTTAAAAATGTAAAGGCAATCGTTGCCGAAGCTCTTGAAAACGGCGCTGCCGCAAAGGATATTCTCGAACAGGGGCTTCTTCCCGGCATGAACGTCATCGGCGAAAAGTTCAAGAACAACGAAGTTTACGTTCCCGAAGTTCTCATCGCGGCTCGTGCCATGAAGGCGGGCGTGGAACTCCTCAAGCCCCACATGCAGTCCGGTGAAATGGGCGCGGCAGGTACCGCTGTCATCGGTACCGTCAAGGGCGACCTGCACGACATCGGCAAGAACCTCGTCAAGATGATGCTGGAAGGCAAGGGCATCAACGTAATCGACCTCGGCGTTGACGTATCCGCAGAACAGTTCGTTGCAGAAGCACAGGCAAACAACGCCGACCTCATCGTCTGCTCCGCACTTCTCACCACTACGATGGGTGAAATGGAAGCGGTTGTCAAGCAGAGCGAAGCGGCAGGCATTCGTGACAAGGTGTGGATCATGGTTGGCGGCGCTCCCATCACGCAGGAATTCTGCGATAAGATCGGCGCAGACTGCTACACCACCGACGCGGCATCCGCAGCAGACGCAGCGCTGGAACACCTCAAGTCCATTGCGTAACTCAATCAGAAATCAATCCCATGTCCCGACGGATGTGGGATTTTTCTTTTGACTGCGCAGATTCCGCGAGTTTCATCACAAATCAAGACCTTGTGCGGCAGGGAAGAAGGTGCTATAATACAGTCAGCAGCTGCGAGATATCTTTTTACAGGAGAAAATTATGAATACCACTGTATTTTCCGAAAATCTGAAGCGGTTCCGGATGCATAAAAACCTCACGCAGGAGCAGGCGGCACAGGCTCTCGGCGTGAATTCGCAGACCGTCTCCCGTTGGGAGTGCGGCAATACTCTGCCTGACGTGATGCTCCTGCCGGTGATTGCGGAGCTGTACGGCGTGACCGTGGACGATCTGTACCGGAAAAATTCGCCGATGTACAAAAACTACGCCGACCGGCTCTCGTCCGTGTATGAAAAGACCCGCGATCCCGAGGATTTCATGCGGTGCCGTGCGGAGTACATGAAGCTGATGAAGGAAGGCGAGCTGTCCATTTCCGATAAATGGAATTTCGCGATTATCCACCACTTTATGCTGAGCTACTGCCGCGACGTCGCATTGGAGTGGTATGACAAGGCAAAGGCGGACGATCCGGTTCAGGACGAACACTCCTACTACCGTGCGAAAGCATGCCGCGGAGATTTGCTTCGGGCAATCGGGCGGTTTGACGAGTATGTTGCCGAGCAGGAGAAGATGGCTGCGGATCATCCGGACAATCCGAGGGAAATGTGCCTGCTTCTCGGCGCGTATTATGAGGAGAAAAAGTACGAAAAAGCCTACGACTGCTTCCTGAAAGCCAAGGAGCGCTTCCCGGACGACTGGATGGTTTACATCTACGGCGGCGATACCTGCGAGGCGATGGGACGGGACGAAGAAGCTCTCGCATACTGGGACAAAGCCGGCGAGCTGGGCACATATTTCCACGATGAGCTGTACTCCAAGGCGTGCTACTACAATGACCGGGGCGAATATCGGAAAGCCTGTGACATTTACACCGAGATTGCATCCCTTCTGAGAAGCGAAGGCTACGACGTCGATGCGGAAATGGCGGAGCGTTGTGCACTGGAGGCAAAGGCGAAAATCAAGCCGTAACTGTGTCGCGTCAAGTTGTATAATCCGACGGGGAATCGGACGGTGAATGTTCGTCAAAACGTCAATTTTTTGCAAATCCGGGGATTCGGTCGGCAGAAAGGTTGATTTTGCGCGGTTTTTGTTATATAATAATAGTTGAGCAAAATGCTGCCGAAAGGCTATCACAACAAAGGAGTACAGTAATTCTATGAGCGAACTCGTTTATTCTCACGAAGTAGAAAACATGTGCTGCGTTGCAAAGGGACCCAAGCATGGACCGGCTCCGATTCCGGA
>JAFUQY010000180.1 GCA_017472105.1 Clostridia bacterium
AGAGGTCAGTTCCCTCTGAATCACAAACGCTCATACCCCGCGGTGTGGGCGTTTTTCCATGCAAAAAACCGCAGGTTTCCCCACGGTTTTCGCGTACCCCGTCAACGTATGCGCCGGGGATTCAGAATTCTTCGTTCTGTTCTCTGCGGTTCTTGTTCTGGTTCTGTTCGTTCTTGTTCTGATTCTGCTGGTTCTGCTGATTCTTGTTCTGGCTGTTGTTCTGATTCTTGTTCTGGTTGTTGTTCTGGTTCTGCTGGTTCTTGTTCTGATTCTGGTTGTTTTCCATGATTATCACTCCGTATCCTTGATTTTCCGGGGGTACGGGTCTATTATGCCTCGTCCCCTGCGGATTTATGCATCAGTCGAGCATATTTTTCACGGTCAGGAGAATCTGCGCGGTCTGTCCGCGGTCGAGGATATCGTTCGGTGCGATCTTCCCGCTTCCGGTTCCCTTGAAGATACCGGCGTCGGAGAGTGCGTAGAGGGAGCTTTTTGCCCACACGGGAACGTCGCTGTGATCGGCGAATACGGCAACAGCATCCGGCTCCGACTTGCCGAGGATTGCGTTGAGAATCACTGCCGCTTCTGCACGGGTGATCTTTGCCTCAGGCAGGAAACAGAGCTCGCCGTTCTCCCAGGATCCGCTGACGATGCCGAGATCAAACGCGCGGTTCACGTAGCCCGTGGCTGAGGCGGAAATGGTGTCGTGATCGGCGAAAACGGTTTCCGTCGGTGCGATTTCCCCGGCTCCGAGCGCTTTCATCACAGTAACGAGGAATTCCTCACGGGTCATCTGCTCATCGGGACGGAAGTAGAGCTGACCGTCGACCGATTCGGCATCCATGACATTCTCCGCCGCCATGACGAGAGCCGCGTTGTGTGCCCAGTGCCCTTCCATATCGGCGAAAACAAGATCGCATGCGGACTCGTCAATCTCGACAGTCACGGTCACGGGAGAGGAGTAATTGCCCCATTCATCCCGCACGGTGTAGGTGAACGAATCCGATCCGGTCATGCCGTCGCACGGGGTATAGCGATAATTCCCGCTGGTCGGATCGGTCAGCTCAAGGATGCCGCGCTCGGGTCTTGCGGTGATTTCAAACACAATCGCGTCCCCATCGGGATCGGAACCGTCGAGGGTACCGTACTGCGCGATATCCTGCTGAGACCAGACCGCCAGTGCATCGGGATCGGACGAGGCGACGGGTGCAAGATTGACGGAATCGGTGAATTTCAGTGCGCATTCGATGCTGTACTCTCCGTCCGCACGGAACCGGAACGACGAGGATTCACACGTTTTCGCCGGAACGAACCGGAGCTGAGCGAGTCCGGATGCGCTGATGATCTGATTGACGCTGACGGGTGCCGATCCGTAGTAGAGTGTTCCGTCGGCGGATGGCGGAAGTGCGGTCACGGTGACGGATGCTGGCGTATAACCCAGCCCGTACGCGAAATCGGCGGCGGTGAAGGTGATATCCGTGGATACAAGGGAGGATTTGACCATGCCGCAGGATGCTGTCAGATGCTCAAGCGCAGGAGAAAGCATGGCGGAGGAATACGCGGACACGGGTACGGTCAGAACAGCGGCAAGCAGAACGGTCAGGATGAGTCGTTTCATGGGACGATCCTTTCATTGGTGGGATTGGTTGTTCAAATCTATGCCGCGCTGGATCGGTTTATGCTTGACACAACGGGACAGGATGTGATAAAATGAAAAAAACACTTGTTATGCAAGGAGAATTTCCCATGACACTGCGTGAACGTGCCATTGCCGCGCTGGAATACCGGATTCCCGATGCGGTTCCCACATTTGAACTGGAATTTCAGCTGACACCGGAGCTGATGGGTGACGGACGGGATTTCATATCCAGCTGGCAGCTCGACGGACTGTCACCGCTGGAGCGTGAGAAAAAGCTGTACGAAAATGCTCAGCTGATGGTTGAGGTGTATTCCAAGCTCGAATACTCGATTTTCAACGTGGCGTACCTGAATTTTGAAGATGTGAAGACCACCGTGAAGTTCATCCGGGAGCTGAGCGGCGACAAATTCCTTCTGACGCACCACGGCGACGGTACCTTCTCCATCCCGGACGGCAATCAGATGTACGAATTTGCTTACCGGATCGCCGATGATCCCGAAGGTGTTCACGCGGATGCACGCCGGATGGCTGACAACGCGATCGAATACAACAAGCGCCTGTTCGACTGCGGGATTGAGTCGTTCATGCTCTGCTCGGACTACTGCTACAACAGCGGACCGTTCATGTCCCCGCAGATGTTCTCGGAATTCGTCACGCCCTATCTGCACGACATCATCCGCGAGATCCGCAAAATGGGAGGATACGCCATCAAGCACACCGACGGCAACATCATGCCCATTCTCGATCAGCTCATTTCCTGCGAACCGCACTGCATCCACTCGATCGACCCGATGGCGGGCGTGGACATCGCAGAGGTGAAGAAAATCACGCAGGCACACGGCGTCGCAATCTGCGGAAACGTCAACTGCGCACTCATGCAGACCGGCACGGATGAGGAGATCCGTCAGAGCGCACTGTACGCACTCGAGCACGGCAAACCCGGCGGCGGCTACATCTTCTCAACCAGCAACGTCCCCTTCCGCGGTCTCCCGCTCGAGCGATACCTGATGATCCTCGACATCTGGAAACAGCACCGTTATTATTAAATCAAATGCGTCAGCATTTCACCTATTCTCTTCTCTTTTCACTCTTCTCCATTCTCTATTATCTGACGAGGAGCACCAACAATGTCATCCAGAACTCTACATTTCATCTCCCACTCCCACTGGGACCGCGAGTGGTACATGCCGTTTGAAGCGCATCGGTACAAGCTGGTGGAATTCTTCGACCGCCTTCTCGATACGCTCGACAACGATCCCGCGTTCAAAAGCTTCCACCTCGACGGACAGACCATCATGATCGAGGACTATCTCGAAATCCGTCCGCAGATGCGTGAGAAAATCGAAAAATACATCGCTGAAGGCAGACTGGTGAACGGTCCGTGGTACATCCTTCAGGACGAATACCTCACCGACGGCGAATCCAATATCCGCAACATGCTCATCGGACGTCAGGTCGCGGCGCAGTACGGCAAAGTGGCAAACGTGGGCTACTTCCCCGATGCGTTCGGCAACATCGGTCAGGCTCCGCAGATTCTGCGCGGCTTCGGCATTGACACAGTTGCATTCGGACGCGGCGTTGCAGAAACCCACGGCGACATGTACGACACCGGTGAGGCAAACTACGGCAAGGCAAAATCCGAAATTCTCTGGCGCTCTCCCGACGGCTCCGAAGTCATGGGTGCGGTGTTCCAGAACTGGTACAACAACGCGAACGAAATTCCCGCTGATCCTGAGGACGCGGCTGAGAGAATCCGCGCAATCCGTGACGCTGCCGAGAGATGTGCGACGACACCCCATCTTCTCATGATGAACGGATGCGACCATCAGCCCGTGCAGTGTGACATCGGACGGATTCTCGAAAAAGTCACCGAAAACGGCTTTGAAGACACCCTCGTTCACTCCAATTTCGCGGATTATTTTGAGGCGATCAAGCCGTACCGCGACAATTTCGGCATTTATGTCGGCGAGCTCAACGGTGAAAATTCCAACGGCTGGGGCACGCTTGCAAACACCGCATCCGCGCGGATCTACCTCAAGCAGTACAACGCGCAGTGCCAGTCCCTTCTCGAAAAGGGCGCGGAACCTCTCTCCGTTCTCTCGCATCTGTACGCCGGCAAGCCCGCTGACCGGGATTATTTCCGCTGGCTCTGGAAGACGCTCATGCAGAATCACCCGCACGACTCCATCTGCGGATGCTCGGTCGACGATGTGCACGAGGAAATGGTGACGCGCTTCAAGAAGGTTCTGCACGCCGGCAATTCCCTTCTGAATGAGGAAAAATCCGTCTTCGCATCGACGCTGAACACAGCCGGAACCGGAGCACCGTATGCCGTGACCGTATTCAATCCCGCGGGACATGTATCCTCCGAGGCTGTTTCCTGCACGATCGATCTGCCCGAGGACACCGATGTGACTGCCGGCATGCTCTCCGTCCTCGACGGCGAAAACGCGATTCCGGCGGATGTGACCGATCTCGGCATCGTTTCCGATTACATTCTGCCGAAGGATACGTTCCGTGTTCCCTTCAAGTGCCGCAGATTCAAGCTGAGTTTCCGTGCCGCTGACGTTCCTGCGCTCGGCTGGAAGACGTTCGGCATCTCCGTCGACGGTGCAAAGCCTGCGGAAAGCGACCTCACCGTCTACAAACGCGGCATGCAGAACAGGCGGCTCCGCGTGAAAATTGCGCGTGACGGCTCGATCTCCGTGACTGACCGCAAGACCGGTGCGTCGTATGTGACCGGCATTTTCGTGGACACCGGTGACCGCGGCGAGGAATACAACTACCGCGAAGCGCACGATATGACCCGGATCACAACCGAAGGCACCGCGGCGAGAGTTGAGCTGTATTCGGCATCAGCTGCTTCCGTCACCTTCCGGATTGTTCACAGAATGCAGATTCCCGCAGGCATTGACGAAAACGGATGCAGATGCGGCGAATGCGAAATGGTCATCGAAAACTACTGCACGCTGCGGGAAGGCGCCCGTCGTCTGGATTTCCGCACCGTGATTCACAATCAGGCAGAAAACCACCGCGTTGTCGTTCACACCCGCCATGGCATCGTATGTGACAACGTGACCGCTGAGGGGCAGTTTGATTTTGTCAAGCGCGCGATTGTTCCCTGTGAGCACTGGCAGAACCCGATGAAGCCCGGCAAAATGACGACGTTCTTCTCCCTCGAGGACGGAACGCACGGTCTGAACATCGCCGGACGCGGCTTATGCGAATACGAAGTCCTGCGCGACGAGCACCGCACGATGGCTCTCACACTCCACCGCGGCGTGGCTGAGCTCGGTGACTGGAACTACTTCCCGACGCCCGGTGCACAGTGCAAGGGTACTCTAACTGTCGAATATTCCCTCGTTCCCTATGCTCCGACCGTCCGCGACCGTGAAAACGCCGTCAACGACTGCTACTCCTTCGCGGCGTATGAACCCGCTGCCGTATCCGGTCCCGTTCATGAAGGCGCAAATCCCGCATCCGGTTCCCTCGTCGGACTGAGCGGACACGGTTTCATCGTCAGTGCCGTGAAGATGGCGGAAGACAGGGACAGCGTGATCCTGCGCGTGTTCAATCCGTACGACAGTGACGCAAAGATGAAGCTCGGACTCGGGGAAACGTTCGCCTCCGCATATCTCGTCAATCTCGGCGAGGAACGGATGAAAAAGATTCCCTGCCGCGATGGCTCCTGCACGGTTTCGCTTCTGTCAAAGAAGATCGTGACCGTCGAGCTGGTTCCTGCAAAATAAACAAAAAGAATCCCGGTGACTTGTCGTAATTGACGGTCATCGGGATTTATCATTGTGTTTTTACTGATCGAAGAGGACTTCAAGTCCGGTGTAGATTTCGTTGCCTTCGCCGATTTCGGGTTCCGTCCAGTCGGATTCCGGGAAGCGGCAGAAGATTTTCTTCAGGCTGGTGCACTCGGAGAACGCGTATTCGCCGATTTCGGTGACGGGGGACTTGAGCGTGATCCATTCCAGCTCCATGCACAGGCTGAACTGGTAGCTGCCGATTTGGGTGATGCCGCTGCCGAGAACGACCTTCTTCAGCTTGATGCAGTTGTTGAACGCGCGCAGTCCGAGGGATGTGACGGTGTCGGGAATCTCCATTTCCTCGAGCGCATAGCAGTTGATGAACGCACGGGCGCCGATTTCCTTCACGCTCTTTCCGAAGTTCACGTGGTGGAGCATTTCGCAGTTATAGAATGCCTGCTCGCCGATCACTTCCACGCAGTCGGAGATGGTCACGACGGTCATTTCCTTGCAGTTCATGAAGAAATTCCGGTCAAGCTCACGCACGACAATGTTGTCCACCACGTCGGGAATGATGAAATTCTGCCATGTTCCCTTCGCGTCCTCGTATTCGGACTTCTTGAAGGAAAGCACGCCGTCCTCCGTGATCGAGAACCACGGGGATTTCACGGAGGTGGTCATGTTGACTTCCTCAAGCCCGGTCAGGTACTGCGCTTTTTTGTAGTTGGTATCGGAAATTTTCGCCGCAGAATCGCGGAAGCCGTCGAGGTCACGGAAAATGGCGAGTGCTTCGTCGTACTGTCCTTCGGCGGCGAGGTTCACTGCCTGATTGTAGCGGAATCCGGGGATGAACTGGGTGAAGGTAAGCACAATCAGCACCACCGCCGCGGCAAATCCTGCGAGAATGAGGATTGCCTTCACCTTGTCGGAAACTTCGTGTTCCTTCTTTTTCTTCTGCTTTTTCAGCTCGGCTTCGGATTTTGTATCCGCGATTTTCTTCTGTTCGGCGAGGTATTCGTGATCGAGATGCTTCGTCAGCCATTCCCGGGAGCATCCACAGCCGCCGCAGGAGCCGGATTCTTCCAGATTCACCTGACCGCACGCGCATCTCCAGCCGCCGTCAACGGTATCGGGTCGGTATTTCGCATCGACCACACCGTCGCATTCCCGTCTGATCTGCTCGTACAAGGGATCGGTCTGCCAGAAAATCTCCTGCTCGGGAAGTGCTTTTCCGCGTCCACCGTCCGTGTTTTCCCATGTTTCACCGGATGCACGGCGCACGGATTTCAGAGTCACATAGGCATACGTGGTGCGCGTGGATTCCGTCGGAACAGGTGCGGACTCGCCGGATTTCAGGGTGACGTTTTCAATCACGCCGATTCTCTCGCGGCGCTCGTTCTGAAGCTCAATATCCGCCGTATAGCTGTCGATTTTGAATCCGCCGCAGGGGACCGAGATCACTGTGACTGCGGGGCATTCGTCGGGTGTATTCTGAACAACGCGGACACGCTTGATCTGAACGGGACAGAGCGGGAGCCATTCCTTCATGTCGCGTTCACTCACAATCCGCGGGTATTTCTTTTCGTCCATTGGTTTCTCCGTAGCTGCGTAATGATGCATTAACTATATCACGATCCCGCGGAGATTTCAACGTCATATTGTAAACTTTGCCAGCTTTTCTACCGCATCACGGCAAAACAGGTCGCAATGCTCGTTTATGTAGTAGAAGAGCTTGCTCGGGCACAGACTTCCGAAGTGTTCCACGGCGATGTGGGTCTCACATTCGAGCAGGAGATAGTATTTTCCGGTCGAGCTGTCGTGGTACGCATGACTGGATCCGGAATATCCGAGACGACTCAGTCCGCCGCAGGTTCCGAGAAGGTGGTTCATAGCGCCGAACGCGTAGATGATGTGGCTCCCGCGCTCCTGAAAGATGTATTTCCGGTACTCCGTGAGCACCCTGTCCTCGCCCGCCTGTGCCGCAGTCACGCCGTTCCGGTCTTCCAGTCGTGTGACAAACAGCTCGCATCCGCCGGATTTTGACGGGTACATCTGCACGAAAATCCGACCTTCCAGTCCCGCACAGCCGCATTTCTGCTTCACATCCTCCATGATTTCCTTCAGCATTTCCTTTGTCGTTCCGTGGTAGCATTCCATGTCGTCCCTTGTCAGCATCAGCTTGATCTTCGATTCGCTTATGATAATCAGTTCCATACACTGCTCCGTTCCTTGCATTCATGATTCCTTAACATTATAATACGGAAGGCGGAAAATTGGTACCCCTAAATTTCAGGAAGGACTGGCACGGATTCCCATCGAAAGCGGAATTTTTACAGTTTCCGGCAAAAACGGGTCTGTTCTCCGTGAAATTCTTTATGAATGTATTGACGTTTTAATAATTATGTGGTACAATTAATAATGTACGCATATATCAAAATTTGAAAGGATTAACAACATGAAAAGACTCTCCCTCGTTCTCGCAGTTGTGATGACCCTTCTCTGCGTCTTCACTGCATGCGGCGAAGAAAAAAGCGGCGGTCTGAGCATCAACCCTGACGGTGCGGCAGCTACCACCCAGATCGTTTCCGGTCTCACCGGCGAATCCTACACCATGCCCCTTTCCTCCTCCAAGATCGTTTCCCTTTCTCCCGCAGCTACCATGATCCTGGAAGAACTCGGTGCGGCATCCAAGCTCATCGGCGTTGACTCCGTTTCCGCTGAATACGTAACTTCCTCCGCACAGACCATCACGGCGGCTGATGCTGTCGGTCTCGCTCCCGAAGCAATCTTCGTTGACGAAGCGGACAAGGATGCCATCGGCGCTACCGACATTCCCGTATTCGTAATTCCCACCGCAAAGTCCATCGCTGACATCAACAGCCTCGTCAGAATCTGCGGCAAGGTTGCAGGCATCACTCCCGACACTCTCGTAACCAAGGTTACCAATGCTCTCAGCGTTGCTCAGCTCGGTTCCGCAGTTTACACCACCAAGATCCGTGCATACGTTGACCTCGGTGACGGCGAAACTGTTGGCGCAGGTACTTATGTAACCGAAATGCTCTACGCGGCAGGCTTCGAAAACATCTGCACCATCGACGGCTTCGGCTCCATGTCCGAAGAAGACGTAATCGCAGCGAACCCCGAATTCATCTTCACCACCGGTTCCGTTGACGATTATCTGAACAATCCCGCTTTCGCTGAAGTAACCGCTGTTGTGGACGGTCAGGTTCACTCCATCAACGAAAAGGAAATCCGCTTCGGCTCCTCCTACGTTACCAACTGCGTATCCGTCATGTACGCTGCTGCTGACGCTACCAGAGCTGACGAGTAATGAGCGAGCGTTAAGTTCAGCTAAAACGCTTAATTCATCCGGCTCGCTCTGAACAAGTCCCAAACGCCGGGACTTGTTCCAAGGTGTAACCCACAGCAAACAATGTGAATACGAAAATACCCTGCACTCTTTATCGGAATGCAGGGTATTTTTCTATCGTTTTTCGCGCTCGAAGTAATACTTCTTGTTGTGTGCGCAGATGCTCTGGACGATGCCGATGCAGATGTACATGGACAGCATGGATGACGCGCCGTAGCTCATGAACGGGAGCGTGATGCCGACGACCGGGAGCATAGCGAGGCACATGCCGATGTTTTCCGCGGACTGCACGATGAGCATGCCGGCGATTCCCACGCAGATGTACGACGCGTAGGCTTTCCGGGTGCGTCCGGCGATCCACAGAATTCTCAGAACGAGGATCACCATCAGGGTTATGTACAGGAACGTGCCGATGAAGCCGAATTTTTCCGCCAGCACCGCGTAGATAAAGTCGGACTGACCGGCGAAGAAGGATTTGTACCGGGTACCGCCGTCAAAACCTGCACCGCGGAATCCGCCGGAGATGATGCAGTTGCGGCTCCGGATTGCGTCCCAGCCAACACCCTGCGGATCGAGGTCGGGATTGAAGCCGAACAG
>JAFUQY010000181.1 GCA_017472105.1 Clostridia bacterium
GGTATTCCGGAAGACTCCCGCGCAGGTCATGACCCGAGATTCCTCCGTCCTTCCGACATCAACGAAAACCTCATGAAGACCGTGCGTGCGCTCAATGCCGTTGCTGAAAGACGCGGTCAGTCCCTCGCGCAGCTCGCACTGGTCTGGGCACTGCGCAATCCCGTTGTCACTTCCGCCCTCATCGGTGCCTCCAAGCCCGAGCAGGTTGCGGAAAACGTCAAGGCGCTCGACAACATGAATCTCTCCGAGGAAGAGCTGAACGAAATCGACGCAATCCTCGCGAACCGGTAAGTCCCGGCAAAAAAATACAGGAAAATGCAGTACGGATCTCCATGCCGTGAAGCGCATTTTCCTGTTTTTTGTTTTATACGATCGCCGGATTTCTCAGATGCGGATCGGCAGACCGACCATCGGGCCGACAAGCAGTGTGATCGCCGGGAAGACCAGACAGAGGATGAGCACGACAATGATGCCGGGCAGAACGCCGTCCCTGGTTTCCCACCAGCCGTAATGCTTGTTGACAAGAACGGTTGCGTTCAGTCTGAGCACGAAGAATGTGCAGTGCAGCATCAGAACGGGCAGCATCATGAGGGAAGGATTGTAGCCCATGGTGATGCAGATCGGGCTGACGAGGGTCATAATCAGTACGTAGATCGTGTTGACGGTGACGCAGATGTTTTCCAGAACCGCCATGATGAGGCAGGTCACCACAATGAACATGTAGGGATTCAGACCGGTGAAGATGGGAGAGAGCAGTTCGGTGAACAGTGCGGAGAGACCGGTCTTGGTCAGCAGACTGCCGATGGTGCCGGCGAAGAGGATGATGAACAGAATCGTCATGGGGACGTGCTCAAACATCTTTTTCACGGGAACGCAGCCGATGACGGGCAGAACCGCAATGATCGCGCAAGTCAGCGGAACGGCAGTGGAATGTCCGCCGAGGAAGAGCCATACCACCATAACGGCGGTCAGAACCAGCCAGCGGATTTCACATCCCTGCATGGGACCGAGCTCCTTGTACAGATTCTGGTAGTATTCCAGCGGGAGCGTGTTTTTGAAGTCGGACTTTTTCAGACCCATACCCTTGATGTAAATGGCAAGGGAAGGAACCACGGTCAGAAGCACGGCAGGAACACCGACGGATGCAAACTGACGGTAGGTGATGGTGTACGCACCTTCGGTCGCAGATTCGAGAATGCCGATGCCGAGCAGGGCACTTGCGGAACAGCCGTTGATGAGAGCCATACCGCCGAGATAGGAGCCGGTAACGATCAGCACCATCATCACGCGTCCGACTCTGGATTCGCCGGGCTTTTCACCCATGGTCAGAAGCAGACCGTTGACGATACCGCTCATCATGATGATGACGGCGGTGTTGGAAATGAACGCGGACAGAAGCGCGGAGCAGAGACCGACGGCAAACACCATCATGATGGGCTTGTCATAGAATTTTCTCAGGAAGATCAGCGCAAGCCGCTTGCCGAAGGGAGTTGTAGCCGCGCCTGCGGAAACCACGGACAGCGCGAACATGGAGACGAAGGATGAGGTACCTGTGCTTGTCTGGATGACGCTCCATTCCCAGAAGCCGAGGAAGAAGCCCGCCACGGGAACCATCAGCGTGGAGACGACCATATCCCACGGCTGGATCAGATAGCACAGGATCAGGGACAGGAACACGCCCAGGGCCAGTCCCGTTTTTTCGCCGTATGCACTGAGAGGGAGCTGGGAACATCCGAGCATCAGCGCAAGAATGACGAAGGGCATGATAATCGTTTTCTTTTTGCATTTCACACCGGTGGTGAGACCGTTCCAGTCGAGGATGCCTTCACGGATTTTCGGTTCGGTTGTATTCATAATACATTTCTCCTTACAGTCAGTTTTTCAGTCCACGACGGGCGGCTTTTTCACCGGTTCGGGATGATTTTTGCAGCCGATGCGGAAGAATTCGCCGGTTTCCTTGCGTTTCCATGTGGCGCGCATGGGCATGGGATGCTCCATCCGTACAGCGTCACGCGGGCAGGAGTTGACACAGCATCCGCAGAACCAGCATTCGTCGGGATAGGTCACAATCGGCGGCTTTCCTTTTTCCGGGTTGGGCATCATCACGTCCGCGCGGCAGGAATTCACGCAGGTATTGCATCCGACACAGCGTTCCGCATCGAAGAACAGCGCGGAGCTCGGTGTGGCGGGATTGGAGACGAGATAGGCTTTCTGATAATCCATGATGATCCTCCTTATTCACGGTCGTCCAGACGGGCGTCATGAGCGGCGTATTTGTCGTAGTTTGCTTTGAAGCTGTCTTCCCACGGAGCCTGCAGGTAGTAGTCCAGCGGAATGCTGCCGGTGACATAATCGCCGTTTTCGTCACAGCTGACCGTGATGAAGACATCGTATTCCGGCGGGTCGAATTCGGGATAGTCGGTGCGCTTGAAGTCGAAGACCTTCGTACTTGCCTTGCGTGCCATGCTTGCGTGAAGCGTCAGTTCCGAGCATTCCACCTGCGCGTAGCATTCGAGAACTCTGCCAAGCTCATGGGGATTGCGCGCCCACAGCATCGGCATTTCGGCTTCCCGGATGCTTTCGAACCATGCAAGACCCTGCTTCAGGAGCTTTTCAGTCTTGTATTCGGTGCAGTGATCCTGCATAACGCGGCAGCAGCCGTTCTTGAATTCCTTCCAGCCGATGCCGTCCGTGCGCTTGACGGATGCATAAACGCGTTCTTTTTCCGCCGCAATCTGTGCTTCGTCGAGAACTGCGGTGTCCTCTCTGTGATCCCGGATGAACGCCACCATATTCCGCGCGGCATAACGACCGGTTACATGAGCGCCGGATGCGTAGTTGTTCGCCACCATCAGACCCGCCGCATACAGACCGTCGAGCGTGGTCTTCAGATGCCAGTCCGTGACCGCGCAGTTGCTGGTACGATGGCTGTCACGCCACTGCGGAACGTTGGTACCCATCCACGACGGTTTGGTCAATGCCTGATCGGGTGTGAAAATGGGAAGCTGAAGCAAATCCTTTTCGGGGTCAAATCCGTATTCGCTGTATAATTTATAAACGGGATAATTGGTTCTTCCTTCGTTGCCGATCATCAGACCCCAGAGCGCCCGTCTTTCCTGCGGATCCATCTGAGTCATGTCGGCGTAGAAAGGCAGCTCATACACGCCCTGTTTAATCAGCTCGGGCAGATTGGACGGAAGCTGAGCCATGCCGCCGCGGTCATTCGCTCCGGTGCTCTTCATGGGACTGGGCCATGCCTTGTCAAAGAAATCCTCCCATTCGGTGACTTCTTTGCCGTTTTTGATATAGGGAATCTTCTTGCCGTTTGCGTCTACGATGGGACAGGGATACCACGTGTTGCTCCAGTCCCCGACGCCGTATGCGGGCCAGCGGAACGGACCTCCGGCGATACCGGTGTTGTTGCTCTCCATCAGCGTCATTTCCGCGCCGGCTTTTGCCATGATCGCCTGACCTTCGCCCACGCAGTTGGAGTCCCAGTGCTTACTTCCGCCGCCGTTGATTTCCGTGGAGTGTACCCAGAGTCCCTGCGGAATGCCCGTTGCCACAAGAACCGCCTTTGCCTTCCAGACGTAGAATTCGCCGGTTCTCAGGCTGACACCCGTTGCACCGATGACGGTCGCTCCCTTGCCGGTTTTGCCGTCCTTTGTCAGGAGACTGGTCGCGCTGATGTGCTCGAAGAACTGTACACCAAGCCGTGCGCATTCCTTTTTCATCAGCGGCTTCATCAATGCACCGCCCTTGAGACGGATGACGCCTGCCTGCTTGTAGTCGTATGCCACGGTCAGCTTGGTTTCGGGATCGCGGAATGCCGCACCTTCAAATTCACCGGCTTCGTCGCGGATGGGACATCCCATTTTTTCCAGCTCCAGCAGAGCGTCGTAGCTTTCCACGGCACTCATATACCGCTGATGCGCCATGGTGAATTTGCCGCCCCAGTACGGGGTATTCAGAAAATATTGGGTCGCTTCTTCCGGGGTCACGGTACAGAACGGTGCTCCGCAGGCTTCATGCCAGTGGTCAACACCGGAACCGCCGGAACCGGAATAGTTGATGGGACCCTTGTCCACCAGAGCAACCGTTGCTCCGCGTCCTGCCGCTTCAATCGCTGCCGCTGTTCCCGCAAGACCGCCGCCGAGAATGAGGATATCCACCTCATACCGGTTTTCCCTGCCGTAATTCACGGGATATGGCCATTCCATAGCAGGCGCCACGTTCTGCACATCCGTGATGTTCTTGTACATTGTCATTCCTCCTTGATTTTCGGTTCTGCGCTCAGGGCGAAAATAAGAAAAACCGCCCCAAAGCTTGTTTTGCTTTGAGACGGGTAAAAGTCTGAAAATTTACTCGCGGTACCACTCAAATTGCGGAACTGAATTCCGCCTCCTCTTGGGGATCCGACAATCCCTATGCACTGACGCAGCATGCTCGGGGAACCCTACACACGCATTCACGCTTCAGGCACCCAGCTCGGAAGTGTAAGGGGATGGGGTCCGCATAACCGGTTTGCACCACCCACCGGCTCTCTGCTCTGCTTGCTGCCCAGACCATTCTTCGTCATCGCTTTTAACCTTTAACATTTTAGCATAATAAATCGTTAATGTCAATAGATTTCCGTTTTTTTGGTGAATACGTCGGATTCCGCTGCTGTATTTTGGCGGATTTACCGATGGATATTGCCGCAGAGCAGAAGAAAAAGCCGACACATTTCTGCATCGGCTCTTATGTTATTCCGCAAACAGCGGTGTGGAAAGATATCTGTCGCCCGTGTCGGGA
>JAFUQY010000003.1 GCA_017472105.1 Clostridia bacterium
AACAATTCAATGAAATAACGAAAGCCTCCGTTTTCCATAAGGATTGCGGAGGTTTTTGACGTTTGGGAGAGACATGTCAAGTGTATCGCTGAGGGACATATCAAATTTTGTTTGATTCAAAATTTTACAGCGGTCGACCGCAAGGGATCGACCCTACGGTATTTGAGGCAACCTCTCCGGCGCGCGTGAGCCCGGATCAGAATACCTTCAGGTAACGAAATCGAGGTATTCTCCACGGCGCGGGCGAATAGGGTTAGCGGTCCCTATGAGCCGTATAAACGAGTTTCTGATACATTGGTACGCATATATCGTCATCGCACCCTAAAGTACAACCCGCAATTGCATCCGTAGAAGGATATCCAACACCAAAAGCTGCACGCAGTCAAAAAAAGAACCCCTCTACGGTATCATATCAACTACAATAACCGTAGAGGGATGCACCTTGTCCAGCCGAAAGTTTTTTGCGGAGCTTTTTTTCAAAAAAGCGACCCGTTCTCCCTCACTTAATCGCCTTGGACAGGAACGCCTGCGTCTTGGGGGATTTGGGATTGTCGAATACCTCGGCGGGAGTGCCCTATTCTTCGATGACGCCGTCCGCCATGTAGATGATGCGGTCACCGACGCCGCGGGCAAATTCCATCTCGTGCGTAACCACGATCATGGTGCGGTCGGAGTTTTTCAGCTCGCGGATGACGCGGAGAACTTCACCCGTCAGCTCCGGGTCAAGCGCAGATGTCGGCTCGTCGAAGCACAGAATGTCCGGCGACATCGCAAGCGCACGCGCAATCGCAACACGCTGACACTGACCGCCCGAAAGCTGGCACGGATAGTTCATCATCTTCTCTTCCAGACCTACCGTCCGGATCAGCTCACGCGCGTTTTCTTCAATCTGCGTACAAACCGCCTTCTTCTCTTCCTTGAACGAACGCTTTTTGTCAGCCTTGCATGCCGTTTTCAGCTCGTCAAGCGCAAGAAGCTCCGGTGCGAGCGTCACGTTTCTCAGAACCGTGTGCTGCGGGAACAGATTGAACGACTGGAATACCAGACCGAAATGAAGCCGGTTCAAGCGAATCTCGTCTTCCGTCATCTTTTTGCCCGCACGGTATATCACCTTGCCGTCAACTGCGATTTCACCTTCGCTCGGCTCCTCAAGGAAATTCAGGCACCGCAGAAGCGTCGTCTTGCCGCTGCCGGATGAGCCGATGATGACCAGCACCTCGCCCTTGTTCAGGGAAAAATCAATCCCCTTCAGAACTTCAACCTTGCCGAAGCTCTTCCGGATGTTTTTTACTTCAAGAATTGTTTCAGACATTGTTTTCACGCCTCCGGATCAGCCCTGATAGTAGTTCAGCTTCTTTTCCACCTTGCCGAGTACAATTGTCAGTACACCTACGAAGATCAGGAAGAAGACGCCTGTGTAGAATAACGGCCAGATCAAACCCTGCGATGCATACCGCTCCGCGGATTTGATGATTTCCGCATACGCGATGACGCGCGCAAGGGATGTGTCCTTCACCAGCGTGATGATTTCGTTGCCCATCGGCGGTACAATCCGCTTGATGACCTGGAACAGCACGATTCTGAAGAAAATCTGACTCTTCGTCATGCCCAGCACCTGCCCGGCTTCGTACTGCCCCTTCGCGATCGACTCAATGCCGCCGCGGTAGATTTCGGAAAAATACGCCGAGTAGTTGATGATGAACGCGATCAGTACCGCCGTCAGACGGGATTTCATCGGCATGTCAAATACCAGACCCGGCACGTACATCACCACAAACAACTGAAGCATCAGGGGCGTTCCGCGGATGATCCACACCCATGTCTTCGTGATCCACTGGATCGGCTGAATCCGGATCGAACGTCCGCCCAGATGGAGATTGAACCCCAGGGTCGACATGGATCCGAATGTGATGATAAGCCCCAGCGGAATCGCGCCCGCAAGGGTCAAAAGAAATACCAGACAGTTCTGTCCGAAATGCTTCAGAAGATCCGCAGTTACATTGTAGAACAGCTCCGGCGTGATGGCGGCAAAAATCATGTTGATTCTCCAGATTTACATTTTTCTCAGACAACAAAATCCGGCAAAGGACGTGTACTCACTTCCTCCGCCGAGATTTTGTACATTTTTTGGGGAAACTTGATTCAATGTGGACGTTTGGTCAATTTACTTAACCAGCTGACCGTCCAGCTTGTACTTGGCAGCGATGGCGTCGATGGTGCCGTCTGCCATGAGTTCAGCGATAGCGTTGTTGAACTTTTCGAGAGTGTCGGGTTCGGACTTGCGGAACGCGATGCCGTAGTATTCGGGAGCGAATTCGTATGCTTCCACTACAACGAGGTCAGCGTAGTCGGTACCTTCGCCGATCATGCCGATGGAGGTAACGAAGTCGATGACGCATCCGTCGGAAGTACCTGCTGCAACTTCCATCAGAGCCATTGCCATGGTGGAGACTGCGGTGTAGTTTACACCTGCGAATGCAGCGTCGGTGGTGGCAACTTCTTCGCCTGCGGATTCAGCTTCCGCACAGATTGCAGCACCGGTCAGACCTTCAGCGGTCGCGTACTTTTCAGCGTTCTCAGCCTTTACAACGAGAACCTGCTTGTTTTCCATGTAGGGGTTGGAAATGCCCATCTGCGCCTTGCGTTCGTCGTTGATGGTCATGCCGTTCCAGATGCAGTCGATGTTGCCGGATTCCAGTTCGGTTTCCTTGGTGGACCAGTCGATTTCAACGAATTCGGGTTCGTAGCCGAGCTTTTCGCAGACAGCGGTTGCAAATTCGGTTTCAAAACCGGTGAGCTTGCCGTTTTCATCCATGTAGTTCATGGGTTCGAAATAGGTGATGCCGATTACGAAAGTTTCCTTGGAGCAGGAAGCCATGGTCAGGCACAGGCTGCACAGCATGAGAGCCGCAAGTGCGAGGGAAAGAATCTTCTTCATAATGTCCTCCGGTTGACTTCTATGTAAGTCAATAAATTTCAGATTCGATTTTATCGCTTTAGTATGTTAAAGCATCATTATTATACAGCAGGACAGCATTTTTGTCAATGGGCGGATTGCACAGCTTTTTTACATAAATTTCAGCACAATCCACAAAAGGAAATTTCACACTGCATATTCATTGAAAGACGGCATGATTTATGATAAAATGAAAGAAAACACTACATCAACGGAGCAGTTATGTTATCAGTCACATATACAGCCGCGACATACGGTGCGGACGGATACGAAGTCACAGTGGAATGCGCGTTCCGGCGTTCGCTGGCGTCGTTCGAGATCGTCGGTCTGCCCGATGCCGCCATCCGCGAGTCGGAAAAACGCATCTTCACCGGAGCGGAGAGCGCGGGTTTCCCCATTCCGCAGGGTGAAATCTCGATCAATCTCGCACCCGCCGACAAGCGCAAGGAAGGTACCGCCATGGAGCTTGCCATCCTCGTCGCGATTTATCAGGGGTGCAATACCATCGACTGCGCGACCGGGGACTCCACATTCATCGGCGAGATTTCGTTTTCCGGCGAGATCCGTCCCGTGCGCGGCGTCCTCGGCATGGTCATCGCGGCGATCAACAGCGGGCGGCATGAGATCTACGTCCCCGCCGAGAATATCCGCGAAGCGTCGGTTGCCTGCCGGGAGGGCGTGAGAATCTACCCTGTCGAGCACATCGCTCAGCTCATCTTCCACCTCACCGGACGGGAGAGAATCGAGCCCGCGGACGTGAATCCGTACGAACAGCTGGAGGCCTATGTCTGCCGCGAGGATTTTTCGCAGGTCAAGGGGCAGTACCGTGCCAAGCGTGCCATGACGTGCGCGGCGGCGGGAAGTCACAACATCCTCCTCATCGGCCCGCCCGGATCGGGAAAATCCATGCTTTCGAAGCGTCTGCCGACCATTCTACCGCAGATGAGCTACGAAGAAGCCCTTGAAGCGACCAAAATCCACTCCTGCGCCGGGATGCTCACCGAAGAAACCCCGTTCATTCTCCAGCGGCCGTTCCGGTCTCCGCATCATTCGCTCAGCACAGCGGCACTCGTCGGCGGCGGCAAAATCCCGGCTCCCGGTGAAATCTCCCTCGCGCACAACGGCGTCCTCTTCCTCGACGAGTTTCCGGAATTCCGCAAGGACGCGCTCGAAGGACTCCGCCAGCCGATCGAGGACAAATGCGTGACGATCACCCGTGCGGCAGGACGCGTGACCTATCCGTCGGCGTTCATGATGGTGTGCGCAATGAACCCGTGCAAATGCGGGTACTACGGCTCGCCTTCCGGGAAATGCACCTGCAAAGCCGCGGATATCCGGGAGTATCTGGCGAAAATCAGCGGCCCGATGCTCGACCGGATTGACATTCAGATCGAGATGCCGGAGCTGTCGTTCACGGAGCTGGTGAATACCGCACCCGGCGAGCCGTCATCGGAAATCCGCAGGCGTGTTGAAGCCGCACGTGCGCTCTCCCGCGACAGATTCCGCGAGGCCGGATACGACGACTACGCGAGCCGCTCCAATGCCCTGATGGAATCGGACGAGCTGAGGCAGTTCTGCGCGCTGGATGAAGTGTGTCAGAAAATCATGGAGGACGTGTTCACGAAAACCGGACTTTCCGCGCGCGGCTACGACCGGATTCTGCGTGTTGCACGGACACTCGCCGATCTCGACGCCGCGGAACGTGAAATCGTGAAGGAAGACGGCATCATCGGAGGCAGACTGAAGAAACAGCACATCCTCGAAGCCGCTCAGATGCGCGCACTTGACAAGAAATACTGGAAAAACTGAAGAAAACACCCGCCCGGGATTTGTGAGACTGCACAAGTGCTCGGGCGGATTTTTGTCTGAACGCACAAAAAAGACGCCCCCGAGGATGAGAGCGTCTTTTCTATTGTTATTAGCGAGGAATTAAGACCTGTATCGTGAATTAACCCTTGATGCAGCCTTGAGCTGTACTAAAAGTCGACCTTGCGGTTTTCTTTTAATTAGCCCTTGATTGCAGCCTTGTGCAGTGCATCTCAGGCTGTGAGTGCAAATCGCTTATTAGCCCTTGATAGCTGCCTTGAGCTATCGCTGTCCAGGCTGGTTAGCCTAAACTTCTGATTAACCCTTGATTGCAGCCTGTGCAGCGGCAAGTCTTGCGATCGGCACACGGAAGGGAGAGCAGGATACGTAGTCGAGACCGATCTGGTGGCAGAATTCAACAGATGTCGGGTCGCCGCCGTGTTCACCTCAGATACCGATGTGGAGGTTGGGGTTAACGGGCTTGCCGATGGTGATAGCCATGTTCATGAGCTTACCAACACCGGTCTGGTCGAGCTTCGCGAAGGGATCGTTTTCGAAGATCTTGGTGTCGTAGTATGCGTTGAGGAACTTACCAGCGTCGTCACGGGAGAAGCCGTAGGTCATCTGGGTAAGGTCGTTGGTACCGAAGCAGAAGAAGTCAGCGTTAGCAGCGATTTCGTCAGCGGTGAGGCAGGCACGAGGAATTTCAACCATGGTACCTACTTCGTATGCGAGTTCAACGCCAGCAGCTGCGATTTCAGCGTCAGCGGTTTCAACAACAACGGACTTAACGTACTTGAGTTCCTTTACGTCGCCTACCAGAGGAATCATGATTTCGGGCTTAACGTTCCAGTCAGCATGGTTCTTCTTAACGTTGATAGCAGCGCGGATAACTGCAGCGGTCTGCATCTTAGCGATTTCGGGATAGGTTACTGCGAGACGGCAGCCTCTGTGACCCATCATGGGGTTGAATTCGTGGAGGGAAGCGATGATAGCCTTGATGGTTTCAACGGACTTGCCCTGAGCAGCAGCGAGAGCAGCGATGTCAGCTTCTTCGGTGGGAACGAATTCGTGGAGCGGCGGGTCAAGGAATCTGATGCAAACGGGAGTACCTTCGAGAGCTTCGTAGAGAGCTTAGAAGTCAGACTGCTGCATATGAAGAATCTTCTGGAGAGCTACTTCTCTTTCTTCAACGGTTTCGGAGCAGATCATTTCGCGGAATGCGTCGATTCTGCCTTCGCCGAAGAACATGTGCTCGGTACGGCAGAGACCGATACCTTCAGCGCCGAGTTCGCGAGCCTTCTTAGCGTCGGTGGGAGTGTCGGCATTGGTACGAACCTTCAGGCGGCGATACTTGTCAGCCCAGCCCATGATGGTACCGAAGTTGCCGGAGATTTCAGCGTCAACGGTGGGGATGATACCGTCGAAGATCTTACCGGTGGAACCGTCGATGGAGATGTAGTCACCTTCAACGTAGGTCTTGCCTGCGAGTTCGAACTTCTTGTTTTCTTCATCCATCTTGATATCGCCGCAGCCGGAAACGCAGCACTTACCCATACCACGAGCAACAACTGCTGCGTGAGAGGTCATACCGCCGCGAACGGTGAGGATACCCTGAGCTGCCTTCATACCTTCGATGTCTTCGGGAGAGGTTTCGAGACGAACGAGAACAACCTTTTCGCCGCGAGCTGCCCATTCCTTAGCGTCTTCTGCGGAGAATACAACCTTACCGCAAGCTGCGCCGGGGGAAGCACCGAGACCCTTACCAGCTACGTTAGCGGTCTTGAGAACCTTAGCGTCGAACTGGGGGTGGAGAAGAGTGTCGAGGTTTCTGGGGTCGATCATGAGAACAGCTTCCTGTTCGGTCTTGTGGCCTTCAGCAACGAGGTCAACAGCGATCTGGAGAGCAGCCTGAGCGGTTCTCTTACCGTTTCTGGTCTGGAGCATATAGAGCTTTTCGTTTTCAACGGTGAACTCCATATCCTGCATATCGTGGTAGTGGTTTTCGAGGATTTCGCAAACCTTAACGAATTGTTCGAAAGCAGCCGGGAACTTTTCAGCCATCTGAGCGATGGGCATAGGTGTACGAACGCCGGCAACAACGTCTTCACCCTGTGCGTTGGTGAGGAATTCACCCATGAGCTTCTTTTCGCCTGTAGCAGGGTCACGTGTGAACGCAACACCGGT
>JAFUQY010000182.1 GCA_017472105.1 Clostridia bacterium
CCCGTCGGGAACGGATCCATGGGCGCGATGGTCTGGGGAACTGTGGCGCGGGAAAAGCTGACGCTCAACGAGGAGACGATCTGGGACGGCGGACCCCTTGACACCCGTGTTCCCGATTTCCGTGACCGCATCGAGCACATCCGCACGCTGTTCCGGCAGGGAAAGGAATACGAAGCCGATCAGTGGGCGCTTGCGAACATGAACGACTGCTTCACGCGGATCAAGGCGTACGAATACGCGGGCGAGCTGCTGGCGGATTTCCACGCGGACGACGACTGCGAAGACTACCGGCGCGACCTCGATCTTGACCGCGGCATCTGCACGGTTTCCTACACGAAGGACGGCGTTTCGTATGTGCGTGAGACGTTCGCGTCCTGGCCGGCGGGGCTGATCTGTGTACGGTTCACGGCGTCGTCGGCGTTTGACTGCACGCTGAGCTATGCGCGTCCGAACGTGACCTCTCTCGAATACCGCCCGGACTACATCATTGTAAAAGCGGCAACCGCGACGGCATCCAACCCCTTCTCGGTTTATGTGAAAATTGTCACCGACGGCGAGACCACCGCAGATGAGAACGGCGTGCACATCACGGGGGCATCCTCGGTCGAAGCGTACACCGGCATTTTCACCGCGTTCCGGTACGACGATCTTCTCTCCGCATCCGCCGCGGTCATGGCACGTGCAAACGCCGGATGGGATAAGCTCCGTGCAGAACACGTGTTCGATTTTGAGGCGGTTACAGGACGCTCAGACCTTTCTTTTGCCTCGGATGCGGAGTTGGAAGCCCTCCCGGTGAACGAACGCTTACAGCGGCTCCGTGACGACGAAAACGCACGTGACGACGGTCTGATCGCGCTCTACTGGGCATTCGGTAAGTATCTCCTCGTCGGATCGAGCCGTCCGGGTACACTTCCCGCGAATTTACAGGGCGTTTGGGCGGACGGACTGACACCTCCGTGGAACTCGGACTACCACACCAATATCAATTTACAGATGAACTACTGGCACACCGAGGCGATGGATCTCGGCGACTGCACAGAACCTCTGTTCGATTACATGAACAACTACCTCCTGCCGGGCGGAAAGAAAACGGCACGGGAAAACTACGGCACGCGCGGCATGGTGGTGCATCACCTGTCGGACATCTACGGCTTTGCGGCGGCGGCTGACGGTCTCTGGGGACTCTGGCCGGTCGGCGGTGCATGGCTGGCATACCACATGTGGGAGCATTTCCTCTACACGGGTGACACGGATTTCCTCCGGAATACAGCGTATGCGTACATCCGGGAATGCGTCCTGTTCTTCGCTGACAATCTCTTCCCGGGCGAGGACGGATACCTCCACTCAGGCCCGTCGACGTCCCCGGAAAACCGCTATCTCACCGACGTGGACGGCGAAAAAAAGGCGGTGTATCTTGCCGTCTCCCCGACAATGGATATCGAAATCATCGGCGGACTGCTGGACTTCTATGCAGAGTGCGAGAAGATTCTGAATATCGACCCCGAGCTTGCACAGACGGCTGCACAGATCCGCGCGAAGCTCCCGCCGCTGAGAGTCGGAAAGCACGGTCAGCTCATGGAATGGCTGCACGACTACGACGAAGCGGAGCCCGGACACCGGCACATCTCCCACGCATTCGCGCTCTATCCGGCGGCACAGATCACGCGGGATACGCCCGAGTTGTTCCGTGCGATTGAGGTGACTCTGGAGCGGCGGCTTGCATCGGGCGGCGGACACACGGGCTGGTCGAGGGCATGGCTGATCAATCTCTCCGCGCGGCTCGGCAAGGCGGACGACACGTACAGGCACATCCGCGCGCTGTTCACGAAATCCACGCTCCCGAATCTGTTCGACACGCATCCGCCGTTCCAGATTGACGGCAACTTCGGCGGCGCGGCAGGCATCACGGAAATGCTTCTCCAGTCCCACGACGGCGCGATCACGCTTCTCCCGGCATCTCCCGCATTCCTCACGGGTGAATTCGACGGACTCAAAGCCCGCGGCGGCATCACGGTATCCGCGAAGTTTGACGGCGGACGCGTCACGTGGCTGAAGCTCGCATCGGACAAACCCGCGGACGTACGTCTCAGACTCCCGGGCAGGGAAGAGATGACGGTTCACGTTGACGGGGAATGGGCAATGCGGAACTGAGAATGCATGATAAATGACAAAGGCGGAAGTTCTCCTGAAAAAGGGAGGGCTTCTGCTTTTTTCTGCGGCTCGGAGCGGGTGCGTTTTTGCCTGACAGGGGACAGAATCTCATCCGACACCCTGCTGTACACGCCGTTTTCTGCAAGCCGCAGTTGAGAATTATGCAGCATGAGGTTGACAAATTTTAACGAATGTTGTATAATACCCATTGCATGTTATATTTTTTAACTAAATTTAATAATACGAGGTTTGCCATGAACAAGAAGCTTTTCAGTGCATTGCTGGCGGCGGTCATGCTTGCGTCATCCTTTACGGCATGCAGTGAATCCACCGCCGGAACCAACACCGACGAAACGCAGTCCGCAGCCGGAAATGACGCTGTCATCACCGACGAAACCGAGCCCGAAGAAGAACTGACCGATCTTGAGAAGCGTCAGCTCATCCCGGACGATCTTCCCGAGGTCAAATACGACGGACGCCAGTTTCTGGTACTCGCCACGGAGTCCACATACGGCGACTATGCAGGCGAAATCGTTGCGGAAGAAATCACCGGCGACTCCTGCAACGACGCGGTTTACAACAGAAACATCAAGATCGAGGACCGGTTCGACGTCAAGATCGCGGTTCTGACCGATTCCGCTCCGCAGAGTCAGGCAAAGACGCTTGCGCAGTCCGGTACCGAGGATTATCAGCTCCTCTCCTTCTATGACTATATGGCATACACGCCCATCACTGCGGAAGCTCTTCTGAACTGGAACGACGCTCCGTATCAGAACATGGACAAGCCGTGGCACAACTCTCTCGCGAACGATCAGGCTACCATCAACGGCAGACTGTACGCCATCTGCTCCGACCTGTCCTACACCTCCATGACCTTCACCTATGCGATTTTCGCCAACCTCAGCCTGCTCGACGAGTACGGCTACCAGCGCGACGATATTTACGGCATGGTTCAGGACGGTACCTGGGTGATTGACAACTTCATCTCCATGATTTCCGAGATGCATCAGGACACCAACGGCAACGGCGTTTCGGACACGGCTGACGTCTTCGGCTTTGGCTACAACATGAACAATCCCGCAGACGTATGGTACACCGCATTCGGCGAGACGATCACCGGCAAGAACGCGGAAGGCAAGCTCGATATCACCTACATGAACGACAAGACCGTCTCCATTCTGGAAAAGCTCCTGTCCTTCCACTATGATTTCAGCGGTTACATCAAGCTCGGCAAAGCATATGACGAAGAAACCTACTTCACCAACAGCCAGCTCGTATTCGCGCCCATGCGTTTCCAGGCGGCATACACCGATCTGCGCGAAATGGATGCGGAATACACCATGCTGCCCTATCCGAAGTGGGACGAAAACCAGAGTGCATACTACACCAATGCGGACGACAAATTCTCCGTATTCGGTCTGCCGATCCCGTCCTACAACAGCCTTGAATTCTGCTCCGTGATCTTTGAAGCACTGTGCGCGGAATCCTACAAGACGGTATATCCCGCATACTATGACACCGCGCTCAAGGGCAGGTATTCCACCGACCAGCAGACTGCCGAAATGGTTGACCTTGTCATGGCAGGACGTAACTTCGACTTTGCGTTCCAGTTCGGCGAATCCACCTTCCAGCGAATCCCCTACATGCTCCGCGACCAGCTCAAGAACAACAATCCCAACATTGCATCCGCCTACAAGAGAATCGAAAAGGTTCTTGTGCGGAGCCTTGGTCCGAAGTTCTACGCACTGTACGGCTTTGACGAGTGAGCGGGGGATATCCTTAGCTGAAACTTGAAGTCTGTCTGCCCCGCTCCGGAGCTTCTGGGTTCGTTTGGCTGACGCGTGACTGTTTCTGACAGCGATACACTGAAGCGAAGGGTGGCGGATGTCTCTGAAGCTCCCGTTTGTTTGGTTTACCAAGTGAAGTGGGGACAAGTGCGGATTTGGACTTTATAATGCATATAAAAGACGGAGGTTCTTCTGGGAAGGGCTTCCGTTTTTTGTGTCCTGTACGGCTGTCAGCTTCAATACGATTTGCAATCACCGTAGGGACAGGCGTCCCCGACTGTCCGAAAACGTAAAACATTCGCATTATGATATTTTGCCATCGGAATCTGATTTACACCAATATCATTTCACCGATACGCCTGTCCCTACCGATCGACCGGGACATGCCATACACAACCTTTGTGCCTGTTAAATTCAATTTCCTGTTGACAAATTCCTTTCATTATAGTATAATGTCTCTGTATGGCTCATCCGATTGGGCAAAATTCAATTATATGAGGTTCAGAATGAAAACGAAATTACTGGCATCCGTTCTGGCTCTTCTCATGCTCGCGTCCTCGTTTACCGCGTGCAGTGAATCCAATGCCGGAACCAACACTGACGAAACCAATCCCGCAGGCGGAAACGAATCCGTCAGCACCGACACCTCCGTTCCCGAGGAAGAACTGACCGATCTCGAAAAGCGTCAGCTCATTCCGGACGATCTGCCGGATGTTACATTCGACGGCGAAGAATTCCGTGCATTCACCAGCAATGCCTCCCACGCGGACTACGAGGGTGAATTTGTAGCGGAAGAAATCACCGGCGACGCCTGCAACGACGCAGTTTACAACCGTAACATCAAGATCGAAGACCGTTTTGACGTCAAGATCACCGTAGGCTCCGATGCATCTCCTCAGAATCAGGCGAAGACCATGGCACAGGCAGGCACGGACGATTATCACGTTCTTGGTTTCTACGATTTCGCCGCATACGGTCCGATTACCGCGGAAGCTCTGCTGAACTGGCATGACACACCCTATCAGAACATGGAAAAGCCGTGGCACAACTCTCTTGCGAACGAAGGCGCGACCATCAACGGACGTCTGTACGCAATCTGCTCCGACCTTTCCTACACCTCCATGACCTTCACCCACTGCTTCTTTGCGAATGTGGATCTGCTTGACCAGTACAACATTCCGATCGAGGATCTGTACAATATGGTTCTCGAAGGCAAGTGGACCATCGACCAGTTCATCACGCTGATTACCGACATGTATCAGGACACCAACGGTGACGGTGTAAACGACACGGAAGACCTGCACGGCTTCGGCTACTCCATCTGGAATCCCGCGGACGTATGGTTCACCGCATTCGGCGAGCAGATGGTATCCATCAACGAAGAAGGCAAGCTGGACATTACCTTCATGAGCGACAAGACCGTATCCATGCTGGAAAAACTGCTCTCCTTCCACTATGATTTCAATGCGTTCAACAATCTTCCCGCTCAGTACGACGAAGAAACCTACTTCGTGAACAGCAAGCTGGTATTTGCGCCCATGCGTTTCCAGGCGGCATACACCGATCTGAGAGACATGGAAGCAACCTACACCATGCTGCCCTATCCGAAGTGGGATGAAGCGCAGGAAGCATACTACACCTCTGCGGACGACAAGTTTACTGTATTCGGTCTTCCCACCACTTCCTACGCAAAGCTGGAATTCGTTTCCGCTGTATTTGAAGCACTTTGCGCAGAATCCTACAAGACGGTATATCCCGCATACTACGACCAGGCACTCAAGGGCAAGTATTCCTCCGATAAGACCACTGCGGAAATGGTTGACCTGATTATGGCAGGCCGTGCATTCGACTTCGCATTCCAGTTCGGCGAAACCCTGTTCCAGAGAATCCCCTACATGATGCGCGAAATGATTCAGGACAACAATCCCAACATCGCGTCCACCTACAAGAAGATTCAGAAGTCCCTCTCCAAGAACCTCGACAAGAAGTTCTACGCGCTGTACGGCTTTGAAGAGTGAGCGGGGAATATCCTTAGCTGAAACTTGAAGTCTGTCCGCCCCGCTCCGGAGCTTCTGTGTTCGTTTGGCTGACGCGTGACTGCATACACAGCGATACACCGAAGCGAAGGGTGGCGGATGTTTCTGAAGCTCCCGTTCATTCAGCTTACCAAGTGGAGCGGGGACAAGTGCAGATTTGGACTTTATAATGCATAATGAAAGACGGAAGTTCTCCTGCAAAAGGGAAGGGCTTCCGTTTTTTGTGTCCTGTACGGCTGTCAGCTTCAATGCGATCTGCAATCACCGTAGGGACAGGCGTCCCCGACTGTCCGAAAACGTAAAACATTTGCTTTATGATATTTTGTCATCGGAATCTGACTTACACCAATATCATTTCACCGGTATGTTTGTCCCTGCCGAAGTTCGGGCGAAGGGCTTCCGTTTTTTGTATGGTTTCATTACACAAATTTCAGCAAAACTTAACATTGATGCCTGCTTGACTTAATTTCTTGTTGACAAATCCCTATCCTTATAGTATAATATATCTGTATAGCTCAATATATTGAGCAAAATTCGATTACATGAGGTTCAGAATGAAAACGAAACTTCTTGCATCCGTTCTGGCTCTTCTCATGCTCGCGTCCTCGTTTACCGCGTGCAGCGAATCCAATGCCGGAACCAACACCGACGAGACCAAGCCCTCCGGCGGAAACGAATCCGTCAGCGCCGATACCTCCGTTCCCGAAGAAGAACTGACCGACCTCGAAAAGCGTCAGCTCATTTCCGACGATCTGCCCGATGTTACCTACGACGGCGCGGAATTCCGTGTACATACCTCCAACTCCTCCATCGCTGACTACGAAGGTGAAATCGTTGCGGAAGAAATCACCGGCGACGCCTGCAACGACGCAGTTTACAACCGTAACATCAAGATCGAAGACCGTTTTGACGTCAAGATCTCCGTAGGCTCCAACGACTCCGCAAGCAGCATGCCCAAGACTCTCGCGCAGTCCGGCACCGACGACTTCCACGTCTGCGCATTCTACGACTATCTCGCATCCACTCCGATTTCCGCAGAAGCGCTTCTGAGCTGGACCACCGCGCCCTATCAGAACCTCGACAAGCCGTGGCACAACAAGCTGGCGAACGATGACGCTACCATCAACAACAATCTCTACGCCATCTGCTCCGACCTGTCCTACACCTCCATGACCTTCACGCACACCTTCTTTGCAAACCTCGACCTTCTCGACCAGTACGGCTACCAGCGCGACGACCTGTACAACCTCGTTCTCGAAGGCAAGTGGACGATTGACCAGTTCATCTCCATGATTTCCGAAATGTATCAGGACACCAACGGTGACGGCAAGCCCACTTCCGACGACCTTTACGGCTTCGGCTACTCCATCTGGAATCCCGCAGACGTATGGTACACTGCATTCGGCGGTCAGATTGTATCCAAGAACGAAGAAGGCAAGCTGGACATCACCTTCATGAACGACAAGACCGTATCCATTCTGGAAAAGCTCTTCTCCTTCCACTTTGACTTCCAGGGCTTCACCAGCCTCGCTACCCAGTACGACGAAGAAACCTACTTCACCAACAACAAACTCGTATTCGCGCCCATGCGTTTCCAGGCTGCATACACCGACCTGAGAGACATGGAAGCGGAATACACCATGCTGCCCTATCCGAAGTGGGACGAAGCCCAGAGCGCATACTACACCAACGCGGACGACAAGTTCACCGTATTCGGTCTTCCCATGCCGTCCTACAACAATCTCGAGTTCGTATCTGTAATCTTTGAAGCACTGTGCGCGGAATCCTACAAGACGGTATATCCCGCATACTATGACACCGCACTCAAGGGCAAGTACTCCACCGACCAGAAAACCGCTGAAATCGTTGACCTGACCATGGCGGGCCGTAAGTTCGACTTCGCGTTCCAGTTCGGCACCACCATTTTCCAGAACATCCCCTACATGCTCCGCGATCATCTTCAGGACAACAACCCCAACCTCGCTTCCTCCTACAAGAAGATCCAGAAAGCACTCAACAAGAACCTCGACAAGAAGTTCTACGAGCTGTATGGCTTTGAGGAATGAGCGGGGAATATCCTCAGCTGAAATTTTAAGTCTGTCCGCCCCGCTCCGGAGCTTCTGGGTTCGTTCGGCTGTTGGTCGACTGCTTCTGACAGCGATACACCGAAGCGAAGGGTGGCGAATGTCTCTGAAGCTCCCGTTCATTCAGCTTACCAAGTGGAGCGGGGACATGTGCGGATTTGTAATTCATAATGCATAATAAAAGACGGAAGTTCTCCCGCAAAAGGGAAGGGCTTCCGTTTTTTTATGCGTGTTCAATTGCCTGAGGGAAAATGTAAAAGTCAGACAAACAAGCCGTCCGTCATCCCAACGACCGTAGGGACAGGCGTCCCCGACTGTCCTGAAACGTAAAATCTATGCGGAATTATATTTTGTAATGATTATCGGGTTTACATCAGTGTAATTTTTGCAAATCGTTAATTTTAGGACAGTCGAGGACGTCTGTCCCTACCGTGATTCGGGCGACGGACATGAAGTCTGCCCCATTTTTAAAGTGGATTTAAATAAAAATCCCGTTCATAAATTGTGTATGTAACTGAAAATGGAATTTTGCTCAACTAAAAGTTGCAATTTCTGAGGGAAAGGTGTATAATATCACTATGAGAAAAGAGAAAACTGTGCGAAAATTCGTCTCTTTTCATAATGATTTTTTAATTATCATATTATTTTATTAAACCACGAGAGGAAACCGACTATGAAGAAGAAACTTCTGAGCGCGATTCTGGCGGCACTGATGCTGGCATCTTCCTTCGCATCGTGCAGTGACTCGAACGCGGGAACCAACACCGACGAAACCAAGGCGGCAAATGCCGGACAGCAGAACGCGGCGGCCGAAGAAACCGTCAACACGGAAGAGCTGACCGACCTCGAAAAGCGTCAGATGATTCCGGATGACCTGCCCGATGTACAGTACGACGGCAAAGCATTCGTGGTTCTGACCGAAACCTCCACCGCTGCCGACTATGCCGGTGAAATTGCAGTGGAAGAAATCACCGGCGACGCCTGCAACGACGCGATTTACAACAGAAACATCAAGATCGAAGACCGTTTTGACGTAAAAATCTCGTCAATGACCAACGACAATCCGCAGAGTCAGGCGGCAACCCTCGCGCAGGCGGGCACCGAAGACTACCAGCTTCTGGCGTTCCATGACTATCTGTCCTACACTCCCATCTCCGCTCAGGCTCTTCTGAACTGGTGTGAAACTCCCTATCAGAACCTCGACAAGCCGTGGCACAACAAGCTCGCGAACGATCAGGCTACCATCAACAATCATCTCTGGACGATCTGCTCCGACCTGTCCTACACCTCCATGACCTTCACCCACGCGATTTTCGCAAACCTCGACCTGCTTGACCAGTACGGCTATCAGGCGAGCGACATTTACGGCATCGTCAAGGAAGGCAAGTGGACGATTGACAACTTCAAGTCCATGATCTCCGAAATGTATCAGGACACCAACGGCAACGGTACTGCCGACACCGCGGACCTCTTCGGCTTCGGCTACTACATCTGCAACCCGGCGGACGTATGGTTCACTGCATTCGGCGAAACCATCACCAAGAAGAACGACGAAGGCAAGCTCGATCTCGCATTCATGAGCGACAAGACCGTATCCATGGTAGAAAAGCTCATGTCCATGCACTATGACTTCCCCGGCTACCTCAAGCTCTCCACCCAGTACGACGAAGAAATCTGGTTCACCAACAACCAGCTCGTATTCGCTCCCATGCGTTTCCAGGCAGCTTACACCGACCTGAGAGAAATGGAAGCCGCATACACCATGCTCCCGTTCCCGAAGTGGGATGAAGCGCAGTCCAACTACTACACCAACGCGGACGACAAGTTCTCCGTATTCGGTCTCCCGATGCCGTCCTACAACAGCCTTGAATTCTGCTCTGTGATCTTCGAAGCACTCTGCGCAGAATCCTACAAGACGGTATATCCCACCTATTATGACACCGCGCTCAAGGGCAAGTACTCCACCGACCAGGAAACCGCAGAAATGGTTGACCTCGTAATGGCAGGCCGTAACTTCGACTTTACCTTCCAGTTCGGCGAAACCATCTTCCTCCGCATCCCCTACATGATCCGCGACTGTCTCCTCAACGAAAACCCGAACATCTCTTCTTCCTACAAGAAGATCCAGAAGTCCCTCAACAAGGGTCTCGACAAGAAGTTCTACAAGCTGTACGGCTTTGAGGAATAATCTGCGGGTGCGCACAGACTGCATCTGACGGCATAACATTATAATAATAAAAGACGGAAGTTCTCCCGTAAAAAAGGAGGGCTTCCGTTTTTTCTTGTGTCCTGTACGGCTGTCGGCTTCAATGCGATCTGCAATCACCGTAGGGACAGGCGTCCCCGACTGTCCGAAAACGTAAAACATTCGCTTTATGATATTTTGTCATCTGAATCTGATTCACACCCATATCATTTCACCGGTATGTTTGTCTGCGGACAGTCGGGGACGCCTGTCCCTACCGAAGTTCGGGCAGCGGACATGGTTTTTTATATATCCCCACACAAAAAAGCAGAAGTCCCGTTTACCGGAGAACTTCCGCTTTTTCAGTATGCATTGTGCATTCTTAATTGACCATCACATCATCCCGCTCCATCAGTGCGGCACAGTCGAGGATGCGCTTTTCCGCTTCGTCGGAGAGGGCTTCAAACTGCATTGGATCGAGGCGCGCCATGGTTTCGCGGTCGTAGGCGTCGTAGTTGGACAGGATGTTGTTGTGGGGCTTGGAGAAGAACACCTCATCCGAGATGAACGATCCGACGGAGACGTGGGTCTGCTCGCACACAAATCCCGCGTCCGCTTCGAGAAGATTCTGCCCGAACATGACCGTTCTGTCGTTCCGGATTCCGAGAAGCGGCAGAAGCGTCGGCATCACGTCCATGTGCCCGCCCGATACGGAGATCGTTTCCGTCCGGTTCATGCCCGGGATGTGGATGATGAGCGGCACGTTGAATACATCATAAATGGTGTAGCTCTCGCCGGTCATGGCAAGCACCCGGGAGGAGTTCGCGTGGTCGGTGTTCGAGAGGGCATAGTGGTCGCCGTAGATGACGATGACGGAGTTTTCGTACAGCCCAGCCGCATCCAGAAGCGAGATAAATTCCCCGATTGCGCGGTCCGCGTAGTTTGCCGCCTGAAGGTACGAGCCGAACATGGTGCCTTCATCCTCAGGAGCGAGCGTGACGGCTCTGTCCTTCTCCGGGATGACGTACGGATGGTGGGAGGACACGGTCACGTAGAAGGCGTAGAACGGCTCCTCGTACGTCACAAGCGTCTGTACGGTCTGCCGGTACATCTCCATGTCCGAGAGCCCCATCGGGAACATATCGGTCTCATCCAGATCCTCGAGCGACGTGAAGGAGTCAAATCCCTGATTCGGATACGCCGTCTCGCGGTTCCAGAAGGACGCGATGTAGTTGTGGAACGCGTGGGCGCCGCTGTAACCGTTGTCCTTGAGGAGGTACGGGAGTCCGTGGTATGTATTGTCCGGGTACTGCACATAAGCGGCAGCCTTGTCCGGGGCGAAGAGGGAATTGTTCACATGGAATTCCGCATCCGCTGTATTTCCGCCGCCGATCTGGTAGTAGTAATTGTCAAAATAGAACGTGTCGCCCGCAATCAGGCGGTTCATGTTCGGCGTGATTTCCTGCCCGTGATACTCCGCGCCGATCACGAAGTTCTGCAGTGCCTCGACCTGTATCACGATCAGATTCCGTCCCTCGGCGATGCCGTAGTATTCGCTTTCCGACCAGTCCGGCTCGGTGTAGAGGGATTTGTCGACTTCGCGCTCGTCCCCGGCAGTCGTGAGGGTCGTGTAAAAGTCCGTCATGTGGTAGGTAATCATCTCGTTGACGATGTACTCCGCGCGGAAATCCGGGTACAGCACGAGCATCCCGGTCACGCACAGCGCAAAAACGATGCCGCCGGTGAGGACGCGGAGACGGGGAAGTGCGGTTTCCTCAAGCCAATGCGCCGCACGGGCGAACTTCCGCCGGAGAAGATCCCGGTTGACCGTCCAGAGAATGAACAGCGGCAGATCGGCGAGCATGAGCAGGTCCAGCGGCTTGATGAGCTCCTCGACGGTGTCGGAAATGCCCTTTGCCTGCCACAGCATCCCGAGCAGAGCCGCGGACGGCAGCTTGGAGACGTAGGTGAAGTAGACAAGGTCGATTGCCATGAACAGCGATCCGACGGCGTAGAGCACTGTGGAGAGGATCCGTGCCGTCTTCGGAGAGAGCTGCGCGATGAGGACGTACACGAGGAAGTGAATCGCCATCGTCGCAAAGGTCAGCGGCAGCTCAAATCCCGCCAGCCTCAGCTGTGAGTAGAATGCCGCGCACTTGATCCCGAGCAGGACGGTCAGCACCATCCCGTACAGCAGATCCGCCGGAGAGAGGGTTTTGGTTTTATATTTCATCGGAGTAACCTGCGGTTTCGTAAAATAACTTCTATATTATACACCTTTTCTGCGGCATATGGTAGGGGATTTTGAAAATTTTCGGAATAATTCCGGTTGCCTTTTCCTTCTTCCTTTTTACCTCTTCCTTCCCTTGTCAACCCCTTTTTTGAAATTTCTCTCTTTTATGGCAGTTTCCCCAAAATCGCGCAGTAAATTTGTGAGATATTCCGCCTTGACAAAAACATGCCGATGATTTATAATATATCACGTGGCGCGTATATGGGGTACACCATATATAGTGCCATTTGCTGTGTTTATACACAATATATAGCATAATAAGTCGTATGTAACATAGATTTCACACAATTGGAGACAGATTCATGATAACCAAGATCGTTAAGCGCGACGGACGGGAAGTGCCGTTCAATATTGAAAAAATTGCCAATGCCATCTTCAAGGCGGCGCAGGCAGTTGGCGGCAGTGACTATGACGAGGCGATGACACTCGCGTGCGAAGTTTCCGAACAGCTGGAGGAAGAAGCCAGAGCATCCGGCGATCTTCCGAACGTCGAGAACATTCAGGACATGTGCGAGAGCGTCCTCATCAGCCACGGTCACGTCCGCACGGCGAAGGAATACATCCTCTACCGGGCAGAGAGAAACCGCATCCGCGAAATGAGCACCGGCCTGATGAAGACCTACGAGGATCTCACCTTCCAGAGCGCGATCGACAACGATATCAAGCGTGAGAACGCGAACATTGACGGCGACACCGCGATGGGCACCATGCTCAAGTACGGCTCCGAAGGCGCAAAGAAGTTCTACGAGCTCTTCGTCCTCGATCCCGCACACTACCGGGCACACAGGGAAGGCGATATCCACATCCACGACCTCGATTTCCTGACCCTGACCACCACCTGCTGTCAGATCGACCTGTGCACGCTCTTTGAAAACGGATTTTCCACCGGCCACGGCCATGTGAGAGAACCCAACGATATCATGACCTACGCGGCACTCTGCTGCATCGCGATCCAGTCCAACCAGAACGACCAGCACGGCGGACAGTCCGTCCCGATGTTCGACTACGCGATGGCAAAGGGCGTTGAGAAGACCTACAAGCGTCACTTCAAGCGCAACGTTGCGAAGATTCTCGACTTCTCGGGGCTTCTGGATGACGGCACGGACTTTGACAGGCTCGCCGAAACGATCGCTTCCCGCGTGGAAGAAACGGCTGAAATCCGCATCGGAAACGCCGAAAAGGTGAAGACCGTTCTCGAAGGCATTCTCGCCGAAACCGTACCCCATCCCGAGCACGACGCGGCGGTCATCATGAAGTACACCCAGCGCGAAATCGAGCGCAGCACCTATCAGGCGATGGAGGCTCTGATCCACAACCTCAACACCATGCATTCCAGAGCCGGCGCGCAGATTCCGTTCTCTTCCCTCAACTACGGCACCGACACCACGCCCGAAGGACGGCTCGTCATGAAGTCCATCCTTGAAGCCACTGACGCAGGGCTCGGAAACGGTGAAACTCCCATCTTCCCGATCCAGATTTTCAAGGTCAAGGAAGGCGTGAACTACAACCCCGAGGATCCCAACTACGACCTGTTCAAGCTGGCGTGCAAGGTTTCCGCGAAGCGTCTGTTCCCGAATTTCTCCTTCCTCGACGCTCCCTATAACGCACAGTACTACAAGCCCGGACGCCCCGAAACCGAAATCGCGTACATGGGCTGCCGTACCCGCGTCATCGGCAATCACTACGATCCCGACCGCGAAATCGTCACCGGACGCGGCAATCTCAGCTTCACATCTGTCAACCTGCCCCGTATCGCGATCAACGCGCGCGGAAACGTCGACTGGTTCTTCGAAGAGCTTGAGAGAAACGTCCAGCTCGTCATCGGTCAGCTTCTCGACCGGTTCAAGATCCAGTCCCAGAAGACCGTCCGCAACTATCCCTTCCTCATGGGCGAGGGCGTGTGGCTCGATTCCGGCAAGCTCGGCAAGGATGACACCGTGGGTGAAGTCCTCAAGCACGGCACGCTGACCGTCGGCTTCATCGGTCTTGCGGAAGCTCTCGTCGCTCTCACCGGCAAGCACCACGGCGAATGTGAAAGCTCGCAGGCACTGGGACTTGAAATCGTCGGCTTCATGCGCAAGCTCACCGATGCCGCAACCCAGAAGTACGGTCTGAACTTCTCCCTCATCGGCACGCCTGCGGAAGGTCTGTCCGGCAGATTCGTCCGCATCGACAGAAAGAAGTTCGGCGAAATCAAGGGCATCACCGACCGCGAATACTACACCAACTCCTTCCATGTTCCGGTGTACTACGGCATCTCCGCCGCGGACAAGATCCGTCTTGAAGCACCCTACCACAACCTCACCAACGGCGGTCACATCACCTACGTTGAAGTGGACGGCGACCCGACCGAAAACCTCGACGCATTCGAAAAGATCGTCCGCATGATGCACGACGACGGCGTCGGATACGGTGCGATCAACCATCCCGTCGACCATGACCCCGTCTGCGGATACACCGGCATCATCGGCAATACCTGCCCCGGCTGCGGAAGGGAAGAGGGCGACATCCGATTCGAACGCATCCGCCGCATCACCGGCTATCTTGTCGGTACCCTCGACAGCTTCAACGACGCAAAACGCGCCGAAGAACACGACCGAGTCAAGCATTCCTGAGAAAATGACATAAAACAAGACCGTGAGCGTTAAAACTCGCGGTCTTTTTGCGTCTGCCTAAGCGATATGAGACAAACGCCTGCGTATTTTAGTCAAATGCATAATCAAATTAGGCATATGCATAACCAAATTAGACAGCCGCATAACAAAAAACGGCGTATGTCTAAAACAAAATCACTTCACATCATGCCCGAGAACTGCCTGTTTGAACGGGGAACTTCTGCCCGCGAGATCGGGGAAACGGCGTTCCAGCGCGGCGAGGGAGATTTCAACGTCCTCATGCACCTCCGCGGCACTGTTCGCACCCACGGTAATCATGTCGCATTCGCGGATGACGTTCCAGTTGAAGTTCAGTCCGACGAACGGTGTGCATCTTCCTGCGGCGAACGGCTTGATCGTCATGACGGGATGCTTCGCATTCTGGATGATCCGCGTCACACCTTCCACCTCGATCTGCATCAGAAATCCCATACAGTTGAAAATCTGGATGTACGTCTCAACGTCGTATTCGTTCGCATCCGCGTACTGTACAATTTCCGGCATATGCGCGGACAGACCCGGCTTCATTCCGGCATCGCGGATCATGGCGAGATAGTCCGGCAGACGGTCGATGATGCGCTTGTTCTTGTTCACCAGCTCTTCCGTGCTCGTGTGGTGAATCAGACAGAAATCACTTCCGACCTCTGCGCTGTGACGGATGGCAGCCTCAGCCGCGCGACGTCCTTCTGCGGAATCGTTCACGTTGATCGCGGGCGTGTCGATGCGGATGATTTTTCTGCCGCTCTTCTGCTCCGCGTAGTTGATGGCGGCCTCTGCAATGGGTGTGGTGCTGATGGGAGCCATGACGGCATCGACGCCGTAGGAGAGATACGCCTCAAACACCGGGTAGAAATCCTCGGGACGGGCGTATTTTTCCTTGATGGCACGGTCCGCGGCGGCACTGGTGTGGCTCCATCCGAGAAGCCAGTTGGTGCCCATGAGCATACGGGGCAGGGACATTCCGCCCACAGTGGTACGGGGAAACTGTTTCATGTCAACCTCCGGTATCGTATATTTGATATACCGATTATAACATGAACCGAACGCGCTGTCAAGACGATTGTGCGCGATCAGAACGAAACCTCGCCCCACGGATACGAAATCCCGGGCATCTGGCGCACTTTTTCGGTGAATTTTTTGAATCGCTCCGTATCGCGGATGAAGCCGAACGCGTCGTCGTCCATGTGGCACAGCAGATAATCCCGCCATTGGTGGGTGTACGCCAGATCGTGATTGTAGGTCACTTCATTCATGAACGGATTGCCGGAATACCGGTGTTCGCCGAGCGGATTGTTGTCCTCGAATTCGCACACCTCGCGGGATTTTTCGAGATAGTCAAAGACCTTCTCCGCATCCCCTTCATGTCCGTACATCTTCGCGAGATCGGTGTAGAGGTAGATGTAGACATACGAAACCCACGCCTTGTCCCCGTCGCAGTAGGTCAGATCGAGAATCTTCACGGCAGTCTCGTACCCGAAAATCCGCGTCTTTCTGTCCGGGAACGTCATCCCCATGAGACACCACGCCATGCCTTCGCCGTGATTGCG
>JAFUQY010000183.1 GCA_017472105.1 Clostridia bacterium
CAAGGGCATCCCGGTTCCAGATATTCGCCCGGAAGGAGAGATCCGCTGTGAATCCGCGTTCTTTTGCGAGCTTCACCTGACCCGGTGTGTGGCAGAGCACGCGGCGGGACGGGAGTTTTTCGAGCTTGTCGAGCACGGCGTGAATCTGTTCGTCCGAGGGCGTGATGACCGGCATGACGGCGGAAATTTTCTCAGGTGCGATCCCGCTTTTTCCGAGCACGGCATCCGCGTCGGTGCAGGGGACATAGATCCGGTCGAAATAGCCGTCAAGCGCTGCGCTGAGTGCGCTGTTCTGCTTCAGAAGCACATCCGCGAGGGCAAATTCCGCCGTTTTTTCGTTGACGGAGGTACGCTTCACGGGCGCGGATTTCTTCACTGCGGGAACTGCGGGCACTTTTTTCTTCGGTTCGTTTGTGGGAAGCGCGCGGGTGAGCTCATCTGCTGCATCGCGGCGGAGACGGTTCAGCTCGGACACGGGGAGGAAGAGGGTTCCGTCCATGTCGAAGTCAATGTCCGCGGGATCGAGCGAGAACGGCGTCGCACCGAATTTGATGAGATTCTTCGTCACCGATTCCGCAGTCGCCGGAGTTCCGGATGCTCTCTCGGGAATGCACCCGGTCACGGTCACGGCGGTTTCACCCGATTTCAGCGTCAGCGAGACGGGTGTGTTCTCCCGCATCACAAAACGCGCCGTCAGAGGGAGCTTGTCAGCGATTTTCCGGCTGTTTTTCTCAATCCGGCGGGCAAGTCCGGTGCGGATTTCGTCAGAGAAGGTGGATTTATTGGATTCCTCGCCCTTGCCGCCCGACATCGTGGAATACGCTCCCGTGAAGAAGCCGTCCGTGAAGCCGCGCGTGAAGAGATCGGCGAGGGCTTTGATTTCGTTTTTGTCCGCATTGCGCCTCTCATCCAGGAGCGTGCGGTAGATTTTCGTCACACCGTAGACGTAGGGCGCGGATTTCAGCCGTCCTTCGATCTTGAGCGATGCGGCGCCGCTGGCAATGACGTCGGTGATCCGTCCGGCAAGGCACATGTCGGCGAGGGAGATGGGGTATCCGCTTTTTCCGTCGGCGGTGTAGGGAAGACGGCAGGGCTGTGCGCATTCTCCACGGTTGCCGCTCCGTCCGCCCATGAAGTAGGACATCAGGCATTGACCGCTGAGAGAAACGCAGTGTGCGCCGTGGATGAAAATCTCGGTCTCAAGCGGGGATTTGTCGGAAATTTCGCGGATTTCGGCAAGGGACAGCTCTCTCGGAAGAACGAGCCGCGTAAAGCCGAGGGATTTCAGAAACGCACCGTCTGAGGGAGATGAGAGGGAAGTCTGCGTGCTCGCGTGCAGGACGGCGTCGGGATAACGCTCCCGGATTCTTGAAGCCGCACCGAGGTCCGCACAGATGATGGCATCGCAGGTTTCCTCACCGCCGAGAATGGCGTCAAGGAGAGTATCAAGCTCGGACAGTTCCCGTTCTCTGACACGCGTGTTGACGGTGACGTAAGCCTTTGCCCCGCAGGAGTGGATGAGTTTCAGGGCATCGGTCATGGTTTCGTTCGTGAAATTCTTCGCCCGCATCCGGTTGGAGAAGGCAGTTCCGCCGAAATAGACGGCGTCAGCTCCGGCAGAAAGTGCGGCACGAAGGCTTTCCATCGATCCGGCGGGTGCGAGAAGTTCGGGGGAAACGTGTGTGCGCATCAGTCGTTACCGCGCAGGAGGGATTCGATGTACTTGATCTTGTCTTCGCGGGACTGGGAGCCGCCGTCGCCGGATTTCTTGTTGTCGAGGTAGTTTTCCAGTGCGCGTACGCGGTCCTCGGAGGATTCCCCATCGGATGCGGCACGGATCATGCGGCTGAGGGATTCGTCGGCGGGTCTGGGTTCTTCGGCGGGTGCTTTTGCTTCTGCGGGAGCGGGTTCGGCGGATGCGAGCTTTTCCTCGAGTCTGCGGATTTCCTGCTGCGCCACGGAGAGCTGGGATTCCACGGTGCGGACGCGCTTTTCCGCCTTGACCTTTTCGCTCATGGCGTCGAGGGCACAGAGAAGCGCGGCGTCGTATTTGGAAGTGCGGAAATTATTGCGGGTCAGATCCAGCATGCGCTTGTTCAGACGCATGGCGACCTCGCGTACAAAATCGTCGGATTCGTCGGTGATGAGCGTCATGCTGTCGCCAACGATCTCGACGGTGATTTTTTTCTTAACGTTTTCCATTGGGAGTACCTCCGGTTGAATTGGCATATGAATACAGAATATATTATACTATATTTAATGGAAGAATAAAAGAGGAAAATGTGAATTTGCAGAGAAATCGGGGGAAAAGATTCGCCGCTCCCCGGAAAAGCCGGAAAATTTCCAGTTATTCCAAAATCGGATGAAAGAGCGGTCTTGACAGAACGGCGGGAATATGGTATAATACCCCTGTTCGGGCCATTAGCTCAGTTGGTTAGAGCTCCCGGCTCATAACCGGTCGGTCCTGGGTTCGAGTCCCCGATGGCCCAGAAGCGGCACAGAAACGTGCCTAAGAGAAGAGATAAGAGAGAATAGATAATAGAGAAAAAGAGACGCTGCATGTCAGGCCGCTTCTGTTCTATTATCTATTCTCTTTTCTCTTTTATCTATTCTCTTCTTTATCTTGACAACCTTCCCGAAATCATGTACAATAAAGTGAATCCTTATCATCAGAACGACCTAATTACAACTTCACATAAAGGAGAAACACCATGATTAAAGTTGGCGTTATCGGCTGCGGTACCATCGCGAATTCCGCACACATTCCGTCCTACATGAACTGCCCCGATGCCGAAATCAAGTATTTCTGCGACATCATCCCCGAAAGAGCACAGGCCGCTGTTGAAAAGTACGGCTGCGGCATCGCTGTGACCGACTACCACGAAGTGCTCGCTGACCCCGAAATCTACGCGGTTTCCGTCTGCACGCCCAACAAGATGCACCCCATCATCTCCATCGACGCGCTCAAGGCAGGCAAGCACGTTCTCTGCGAAAAGCCCGCCGCAAGAACCTACGCGGAAGCGCTCACCATGCAGCAGGCTCAGCATGAAACCGGTCTGACCCTCAACATCGGCGTGGTCAACCGCTTCAACACCGCTGTCAACGAAATCAAGAAGCTCATCGACGCGGGTGAGCTCGGCGAAGTTTACCACGTTTACGTTTCCTTCCGTGCGCACCGTTCCATCCCCGGACTCGGAGGCGCATTCACCACAAAGGAAATCGCAGGCGGCGGCGCGCTCATCGACTGGGGCGTACACTTCCTCGACATCGTTATGTACTGCACAGGAGACCCGGCTCCCCTGACCGTTTCCGGCAAGGCGTTCTCCAAGCTCGGCGTCGATATGCCGAACTACGTTTACGAATCCATGTGGGCGGAAAACACCAAGGACCTGAACGGTACCTACGACGTTGACGACTCCGTTACCGCATTTGTCCGCACCGAAGGCCCGACCATTACCCTCAACGGCGCATGGGCTCAGAACATCGGCGTCGGCGAAATGTTCATCGACTTCCTCGGCACAAAGGGCGGCATCCGTCTCCAGTACGGCGGCGACTTCAAGGTTTACACCACGAAGGACGGCAAGCTCTACGACTACACGCCCGAATACGAATCCACTCCCATGTTCCAGAACGAAATCAACGCGTTCGTGGACTGCGTGCAGACCGGCAAGAAGCTCGCATCCCACATCGACCGCAACATCCTCACCTCCAAGCTCATGCAGGGCATCTACGATTCCAGCGACGCGGGCGTTGAGGTTAAGTTTTAATGCATCATGCAGAATGAATGACTTCTGCGCAATCCCCATCCAATCAAAGAAAGGACTGAACAAAAATGGTAAAGTCCGCGAGAACCCACGCTTACGACGTGAACGTTGTGTTTGAAAAGCGTGTTTACACCGAGGACGGCGCGAGCCTGCCTTACCGGATTTATATTCCCAAGAATTACGACTGCGGCGAGAAGTACCCGATGCTCGTTTTCCTGCACGGAGCGGGCGAAAGAGGCACGGACAACGAAAAGCAGATGATCCACGGCCTGCAAAACATGTTCAACGATCCCGATTCCCCGGTTTACGATTCCATCGTGATCGCGCCCCAGTGTCCGAACGAGAGCCAGTGGGTGCTGACTCCGTGGGCGAACGGGAATTACTCCATTGCCGATACCCCCGAATCCCGTCAGCTTGAGCTGGTCTGCCGGATCATGGATGACGTGAAGGATTACTGCAACGTCGACGAGGACCGCGTGTATGTTACCGGGCTGTCGATGGGCGGCTTCGGCACATGGGATCTCCTCGCACGTCACGGCGCAAGATTCGCGGCAGGCATTCCCGTCTGCGGCGGCGGCGACACGGCATATGCAAAGCTCCTGAAACGCATCCCGATCCGCACCTTCCACGGCTCCGACGACGATGTTGTTCCCGTCAGGGGCACGAGAATGATGTACGCATCCATCCGGAACGAGGGCGGCGAGAACATCGACTACACGGAATTTGACGGCTGCGGACACAATGTCTGGAACATGGTTTACAGCGACCGTGAAACCATCGACTGGCTGTTCGCGCAGAGCCGGGAAGAACGCCGGAAGAAGGCGGAAAAGGCTGCGAAGATCAAAAAAGCGGCAGCGGCAGGCGGTGCGGGCAGTGTCCTCGCGGTTCTGCTCATCCTCCTCGGCGTGAAAAAAGTCAAGAAAAAGAATAAGTAAAAC
>JAFUQY010000184.1 GCA_017472105.1 Clostridia bacterium
AAAACTGAGAGGACAAATCCTATGAAACTGGGCGAAAAATTCGGGATTTACGGCATCGACGACGAGCGTGCGCGGAAGGTGATTTTCCCGACCCGTGTGGTTCTGACAAACGGCAATGTACGCGGGGCTGAGCATCTGACCGAATACAAGCCGGCGCAGGTTGCGATCTACGGCTACCACGATCAGTGCGTGCTCGATAACCGGAACGCCGACACCAATGCAGGGGTGCTTGTCGACTTCGGACGGGAGCTGCACGGGACGCTGACCGTATCCGTCTGGTCGATGAACGGTGCGTATGCGAACTACACCATCCGACTCGGCGAGAGCGTTTCCGAAGCCATGCACGCCATCGGCGTCAAAAATGCGACCAACGACCACGCCAACCGCGACATGCAGACCGGCAGCGGCCCGTGGGCATCCAACGAAACCAACGAGAGCGGCTTCCGTTTTGCCTATATCGAGCTGACATCCCCCGGCATGTTCATGGAAATCCGCTGCATCACGGCGACCCTCATCTACCGCGACATCGAATACCGCGGCTCGTTTGAATGCAGTGATCCCGTCATCAACAAAATTTACGACACGGCGGCGTACACGGTGCATCTGAACATGCAGAGATACCTCTGGGACGGCATCAAGCGCGATCGTCTCGTCTGGGCAGGTGACATGAACACCGAGCTTGCCGCGATTCTGGCAGTCTTCGGCGAAAACGAGGTTGTTCCGAAATCCCTCGATCTTGTGAAAAACGTGACGCCCACCGATGCTTCCATGAACGGGCTGTCCTCCTACAACCTGTGGTGGCTTCTCTGTCACTGGGAATGGTACATGGGCACGGGCAACTACGGCTATCTCGCACAGCAGAAGGAATACATTCAGGAAATGCTGACCCGCTACGCCGGATACATTGACGAAAACGGCTGCGAAATCCTTCCCGAGGGACGCTTCTTCGACTGGCCGACCAACAATTATCCCGATCCCAAGCACGCGGGACTTCAGGGACTTCTGCGGTATGCGCTCCTTGCCGGCGGCGAGATCATGAAGACGCTCAGCGAACCGGAAACGGCTGCGATGTGCTACCATGCGGCTGACAGAATGCTCGCACACCGTCCGGATCCGAAGGAATGGAAACAGCCTGCCGCACTCCTCGTCATGGGCGGTCTGCTTGACGCGAAGGAAGCGTTCGACAAGTGCATTTCCGTCGGCGGTGCTCAGGGTCTGTCCACATTCCTCGGATACTACACCCTCTCCGCGATCGGAAAAGCGGGTGAATACCGTGCGGCGCTCGACATCATGAAGGGCTACTGGGGCACGATGCTCGAGATGGGCGCGACGACGTTCTGGGAAGACTTTGATGTGAACTGGGCGAAGGGCGCGACTCCGATCGATCAGATTGTACCCGAGGGCGGCATCGACATCCACGGCGACTTCGGCAATCACTGCTACGTGAAGCTCCGCCACAGTCTCTGCCACGGCTGGGCATCCGGTCCCGCACCGTATCTGGCGGCAAACGTGCTCGGCATCAGACCGCTTGAACCCGGATGCAGAACCGTGAAGTTCGACCCGCACATCGACGGACTCGACTGGGCACACGGCAAGTACCCGACACCTTACGGCGACATTGAAGTGGAAATCCACAAGGACGGCGGCTTCTGCAAGGCACCGGACGGCGTCAATGTTGTGATGGAATAATGTAAAACAGAAAGGCAATAGTATGATTCACGATATCGTTCTCGAATCCCGAAGCTACCGCAGCTTCAACGAAAGCATCAAAATCGGGAAGGAAGACCTCGAAACCTTCATCGACACGGCGCGGCTCTGTCCGAGTGCATGCAATTTCCAGCCGCTGAAGTACCGCCTCGTTTACGAACACGACGAGGTTGAGGAGCTTCTCGCGCTGACCCACTGGGCGGGATTTCTCCCGGATGCAAAGCTCCCGCCGGACGGACACCATCCCACCGCATTCATCGTCGTCTGCTGTGACACCTCCGTTGTGGAAAACGTGGACAACGCGCGGTTTGACGCCGGAATCGCCAGCCAGACCATCATGCTCCAGGCATGTGAAGCGGGCATGGGCGGCTGTATGATCGGTGCGTTCAAGCCGGACGAGGTTTCCAGACAGCTCCTGATCCCGAAGAAGTACCGCCCCATCGTTCTGCTTGCGCTCGGCATCCCGGATGAGACTGTTTTCATCTGTAATGTACCCGCGTCCGGCTCGACGAAATACTACCGCGACAAGGCAAATCTGCACTATGTCCCGAAGCGTTCCCTTGAGGATGTGATTATTGAATGATCTATCCCATCTCCGCACTTCTCATCACGGTTTTCCTCGCGGCAGTCACGGTTTTTGAGCGGAAGAAGCCCTCGCCGTGCTGGAAACGGATCAATCTCGGACTGTTTCTCGCCGGGGTTCTCCTCGTTGTGCTCTGCCG
>JAFUQY010000185.1 GCA_017472105.1 Clostridia bacterium
AACGTTCCGTCAACAGGAACAGAATAAACCCGCACCGCGCCGCAGGCTGAAATTTATGGAGCAAATCCCGTGACACATCCCCAACGATCAGTGCCCGAATCGTCAAAATCTCGCCGCCGCAGGCTGAGTTTACCGAGGGAATTGAGTGTCACATGCAATGAGATACGAGCGCAAACGATCAAAGCTGCACGTTGTCCAAAACTCCCGCCGGAGGCATTGGGTCCAGGGGTCTCCCCTGGTTGCCGAATCAAGAGCCCGGCAACGGAGGGTTCTTGCGCCCGCCGCGTAGGCGTTACAAATAGAATCTGAAAAGCGGAGCTTTTCTACAATACTCTCCCAACGCTTTCAGCGTAATCCAAAATTATGAAAGCCGCACGTTAAGTGCACACCAATATCATTATGACAGAACTCGAATTAAACGCCGCCATCAAGTCAGGTGCCGTACGCGGCTTCTACTTCTTCTACGGCGATGAAGACTACACCAAAAACCACACTGCCGCGCAGATGCGTCGGATTGTCTGCCCGGATCCCTCCTTCGAGGCGTTCAATGCCATCTCCCTCTCCTTCGGGGACGGGGAACTCGACGTCGGACAGATCGGGGACGCACTCCTCGCTCCGCCGCTTATGTCAACGGCAAAAATTGTCGATGTCAGCCTCCCGTCCATCGACGCGCTCAAGGAAAAGGAACGCACCGCACTCCTCGACTGTATCCGGGAAAGCGCGGAATCCGGGGACGACGGCGTCAATCTCACCTTCATTCTCCGCGTCACCGGCGGCGGATTCGATCCCGGACAGGCGAAACGTCCGTCGGCATTCCTTTCGGCTGCACAGAAATTCATGATTCCCGTCGATTTCGCCTACCAGACGGAAACCAGACTCATCCGGTGGATGGAACGGCATTTCGCGCAGTACGGTCTCGTCATCGCACAGCAGACCGCTGCCATGATTATCGCACGGTGCGGACGGAGCATGTACCGCCTTGCCGGGGAAATCGCGAAAACGGCGGCATATACCGCAAACCGGTGCGCCGGTACGGGATTCTGCGAGGTCACACCGGCTGATGTCGATGCCTGCGTCACACGAACCGACGAGGACGACGCGTTTGCAATGGCGAATCATATCCTCGACGGCAATACATCCGCCGCACTTGAATGCCTCGGCGTGAAGATCCGCAGACGGGAAGACCCCATTTTCCTCCTTGCACAGATTACGAAGGTCTTCACCGATCTCGCCGCCGCCGCCGCATTCACTGAGGACGGACGCGAAAAATCCGAGTTCGCCAAGGCAATGAAGATGCATGAGTATAAGGCAGGCTTGTATCTGAAAGCTGTGAAAGCCGCACCTGCCGGATTCATCGCTGAGATGACCTCCCGATGCGCCGACGCCGATCAGCTCATCAAGTCCTCGCCGCTCGGGTATGAGGTCATCGAGCGTCTCATCTGCGGCGCGGGTTCATTGAGAGGCGGAAACTGAAGGAAATACGACTATGATAAAACTTACCATTCCCGTCATCGTTGAAGGGAAGTACGATAAAGCAAGACTGTCCGGGATCGTGGACTGCCCCATCATTCCCACGCATGGGTTCGGGGTCTTCCGCTCGCATGAGAAACGCGCGCTCATCCGCAGGCTCGGTCAGAGAGGGCTCATCCTCCTCTGCGACAGCGACGGCGGCGGCAAAACGATCCGCTCACACCTCAAAGGCATGCTCGGCGGAATTCCCGTGTACGACCTTTACATCCCGAAGATTGAAGGCAAGGAAGCCAGAAAATCCGCTCCGTCAAAGGAAGGCACCCTCGGCGTCGAAGGCATCCCGAACGAGATTCTGACGAAAATCTTCGAGGATTTCGTGAAAGCACATCCCGAATGCTCCGCTGTCGGAGAAACCGCACCCGATGCCGCGCCGAAAACGCCGTTCACGAAGGCGAAAATGTACGAGCTCCGCCTCACCGGTACCCCTGACGCCGCCGAAAACCGGAAAAAACTCTGCGCCGCCCTCTCCCTCCCCGACGATATCACCCCGAACGCGCTGTGCGAAGCCGTGAATATGATTTCGTCCGCGGAAGAAGCGGAGCGGATCATGAGGAATGCAGAATGAGATGAATGAAGTTCCGTTTGCGATCCCGCAGGCGGAATTTTTTTGCGCAGGTTACGCCTCATCCACCACGCGATTTTCTTGGGAAAATCACGCGGTCCCCCTTCCCCGGCTGCGTTTGTGCAGTTGAAACTTGAAGAGATTGCACGGGGAAGGCTTGTTAAGGGTGGTGTCCCGGAGCATCGCCATGAGTGAATCATAGTTTGCGCCGCAGGCTGAGATTTACCCGTACAACCCAGTGACACATCCGCGAATGTCAGAGCTACATGCGATTTCGTCTCGCCGCCGCAGGCTGAGCTTACCGAGGAAAATGAGTGTCACGTACCCTAAAGAAAGATCGCTCAACCTCAAAGCTGCACGGGTATGAATCCCTCGCCCGGCGGAGCCTTGGGTCCAGGCACTCCTGGCAGCCGAATCGAGAGCCCGGCTGCGGAGGGTTCTCGCGCCCGCCGCGCAGGCGTTACAAATAAAATTCGAAAAGCGGAGCTTTTCTACATCAGATTCCTAACGCTTTAGGCAAAATCAAAGAATATTAATTAATATTGAAAGTTTCATAAAGCTTTCTCCAAAGCTCTTGCCAAGAGCGCCCCTCCTGTGCTATAATGATATCTGTATATCTATCCCCAGAAAAGGAATCAACTCCATGAATCAGAAAACTCCGGATCCCCGCAGATGCGGTATCGTCGGCGGGCAGGCTGTGCTGGAAGGCGTCATGATGAAGTCCGGCAAACGCTGCTCCCTCGCGGTACGGATGCCCGACGGATCCATCAAACTCGATAACTCCTCCTTCGTCTCCCTCCGCCAGAGAAATCAGCTCTGCAATCTCCCCATCATCCGCGGATGCGTCTCCTTCGTGGAACAGCTCATCCTGTCCATGAATATGCTTACCAAATCCGCCGATATGCAGGGGCTCGATGACGGCGAACCCGAAACCAAATTCGAAAAATGGCTGCTTGAGAAGTTCGGCGATAAGCTCATGAACGTCGTCACCGGCATCGGTATGGTGCTCGGACTCGCGCTCGGCATGGGTCTCTTCCTCGTTCTGCCCACCGCGGTCGGTTCCTTCGCAGACTGGCTCTCCGGCGGCAGAATCGGCGGGATCCCCGTGCTCCGTTCCCTCATCGAAGGCGTCATCCGTATCGGCATCTTCGTCGCATACGTCGCACTCACCGCTCTCATGCCCGATATCAAACGCACCTACGAATACCACGGCGCCGAGCATAAATCCGTCGCCTGCTTTGAAGCCGGACTCGAGCTCACTCCCGAAAATGCACGAAAATGCAGCCGTCTCCATCCCAGATGCGGCACCAGCTTCATTTTCGTCATGCTCATCCTCTCCATTATCATCAATTCCGTCATCACCCTTGACGACGTTCTCTTCCGTTCCGCAAGCAAGATTCTCACCCTGCCCCTCATCGTCGGACTCGGCTTTGAGTTCATCCGCTATGCGGGCAGACACGATAACCTCCTCACGAAAATACTCTCCGCTCCCGGTCTGTGGATGCAGAGAATCACCACAAGAGAACCCGATGACAGCCAGCTTGAAGTCGCTCTCGCCGCGCTCAGAAACGCCATTCCCACCGAATGCGGCGGCGTCGTCCAGCGTTCCGGTGTGCTGAAAGAGGACGGACGGACCGAATTTGACCCGAACGAACCCGAAAAGGATGGCGAGCTGGTCGAATCCGAACTTCCGCCGCTGAAAAAGAAGAAATGACCCTTTCCCAGATTGCAGAAATCCTCGGTGACGCCGGAATCCCGGACGCGAAATTCGAAGCCGGACTCCTTGTCAGCCATTTCACCGGGACATCCCGCGCGAAAATGCTCGCCGATCCGGACGCGGACTATACGGGTGAAGCTCTCACCGATGCCGTGAACCGCAGAGCCGGACGGTATCCGCTCCAGTACATCCTCGGCGAATGGGAGTTCATGGGGCTCACCTTCACGGTCAACGAAAACTGCCTCATCCCGCGTCCCGATACCGAATGCGTAACGGAAGCCGCCATCCGACTGTGCCCGAACGGCGGTCGTGTCCTTGATCTGTGCACCGGATCGGGATGCATCGCGGCGTCACTGCTGCACTATACGAAAAATTCGTCCGGATATGCCGTTGAGCTGTGCCATGATACCGCTGATCTTGCCCGGAAGAATCTCCGTGACCTCGGACTTGACTCCCGGTGCGAAGTCATCACAGGCGACGCGTCGGAAGACCTCTTCCCGGAGGACGAGACGTTCGATATCATCATCTCCAATCCGCCGTATATCGCGAAGGAGGAGATGGAAACCCTCGAGCCGGAGCTTGACTTTGAGCCGAGAGTCGCCCTCACCGACGAAGGAGACGGTCTCTCACTGTACAGAGCCATCATCCGCATCTACGGAAAACACCTCGGACCCGGCGGCGTCATGATCCTCGAGCACGGCTGGAAACAGTCGGACGATGTCATGCAGATTGCCGCAGAATACGGCATGACCGGGGAAGTGATCCGCGATTTCGGCGGGAATATCCGCGGGTGCGTGCTGAAAATGCAGAATGAATCGCCGCGGACCTGTGTATGAATGGTATGGCAAACGATCATTCACGAAAAATCAACCGGTTGTAAGCCTGACTCCAATAATCCAAATCACAATATAGTATGAGGTTCCTATGAAAACTGTCGCAGTCCTGTTCGGCGGCCGCTCCTCGGAGTACGATGTCTCCCTGTCCTCCGCGTCCGGTGTGCTCGCCAATATCAACTATGAAAAATATAACGTCATCCGCGTCGGAATTACCCGGGAAGGCGCGTTCTGGCTCTTCGAGGACGACAATGCCCTCATCGCGAAGAATGAATGGATGAAAGGGAAGGTGTATCCCATCTCTCTTGACCTCACAGACGGATGCCTCAGCGCCGAACGCGAAACCGGCACCGAAAAGATCAGGGTCGACGTTGTTCTGCCCGTCATCCACGGCAAGTTCTGTGAGGACGGTACCTTGCAGGGTCTGTTCGCCGTTGCGGGAATTCCCGTAGTCGGATGTGACTGCGAATCCTCCGCGGTGTGCATGGATAAGGCAGTCACCAAAGCCATCGTCAACGCGGAAACCGGCGTCCGTCAGGCGAAAGCTGTCGTCATCAAGCAGACCGATGTGAAGAACGCCGCCGATCTCGCTCCCTACCGCACCAGATGCGAGGAAGAGCTCGGTTATCCCATGTTTGTCAAGCCCTGCCGTGCCGGTTCGTCCGTTGGCGTCACCAAGGTCAAGACCCCGGAAAAGTTCGCCGCAGCCGTGTTTGCAGCACTGAGAGAGGACGCAAAGGTTCTCGTTGAAGAAGCCATTACCGGCGTCGAAGTCGAAGTTGCCGTTCTCGAGGAACACGGCGAATATACCGTTGCACATCCCGCCGAGATCGACTCCGGATCCGCGGAATTCTATGATTACGAAACCAAATACATCAGCGACGCGTCGTCCTATTACCTTCCCGCACGCTTGAGCGAGGAAAAGATGAACGAAGTCCGCACCTACGCTGAGCAGATTTTCAAGGCACTCGAATGCAGAGGCCTCTCCCGCGTCGATTTCTTCCATACCCCTGACGGCGAATTTGTCTTCAACGAAATCAATACCCTCCCCGGATTCACCCCGATTTCGATGTACCCGAAAATGATGGTCAACGAAGGCATCAGCTACGGGGAAGTGATTGACAGACTGATTGAATCGGTTTGAGGGATGAATGGGCGGATGTCTGCGCCGCAGGTTCATCGCCGGAAGTGTGGTTTTGATTTAACGGAGGTCGATTCGTGAATCGCCCCTACGTTGTAGACGCACGTTCCGTCAACAGAAACAGAGTAAAACCAACCCGCGCCGCAGGCTGAAATTTACGGAGCAAATCCAGTGACACCATCGCGACTGTCAGAGCCCGAAAGAACCACGTCTCGCCGCCGCAGGCTGAGTTTACCGAGGGAATCCAGTGTCCCGTACACTAAAGGAAGATCGCTCAACTCAAAAGCTGCACGTTGTTAAAACTCCCTGCCCGCCGGAGGCATTGGGTCCAGGGGTCTCCCCTGGTTGCCGAATCAAGAGCCCGGCAACGGAGGGTTCTTGCGCCCGCCGCGTAGGCGTACAAATCCAATTGAAAAGCGGAGCTTTTCTACCATAAATCCCTAACGCTTTAGGAAAAACAACCCGCTGTAAGCCATACGAACAACATAGAACAACATAGAAAATGAAAGGAGCCAAACACCATGTCTCTTCTCGTCAAAGCCATCTCTTCCATGGAAAAATGCTTCATGGACGAATCCATCGCATCAAAGCCCGAAATCTCCCGCGTGTCCGCTCTGCGCGGTGAGGAAATCGCGTTTGAAATCGCTTATACCATGGACGACGCCGCAAGCACGCCCAAATATACCACCGTTTACCGC
>JAFUQY010000017.1 GCA_017472105.1 Clostridia bacterium
CCGAGAAGGGTCTGTTCGTGCAGTACCTCAATGCCGGCAAGGTTCCCGGGGCGAAGACGGTCGAAGATGTGCGCCGGTTCTATGAATCCAAGGTGCCCCTCAACCGCGGCTGCCGCATCGAAGACGTCGCAAAGGCAGTTGTGTACATCATTGACCAGAAGTACGAAACCGGTCAGGCAATCCCCGTTACCGGCGGTCAGGAGATGTTAAAATAATTTTGTGAAACAAGCAAAAAGGTATGACTTATCGTGAGCCATACCTTTTTTGTGTTATTCGTATCGCTGGGGATTGTCCGTTTCGCTCAGGAGGTAGTCGATGCTTGTGTTGTAGAACCGGGCGAGCTTGATCAGAACGGCTGTGGGAATGTCATTTTCTCCGGTTTCGTATTTGGAATACCCCGTCTGCGACATCCCCAGTATTCGTGCGACCTGTGTCTGGTTGAGGTCTTTGTCTTCCCTCAGATCGCGGATTCGTGGATACATGGCGGTGCTCCTTCTGTTACTGGTATCTTTATTATAGTTTAACCTGAAACAGAGTATTGACAAATAACCTGAAATAGGTTAAAATATCCTCGGTTCACCGGAAAAGGAGGAGCATTATGGAAAACACAGCTATTTGGCACGATGCATGCGAGGAAACAGAACTGGATATCTTTGAGAATATTGAACAGTTCATCCGTCTGGAAGGGAACAGCGGCAGCGGATATGCGAGAGTGGAATTTCCGCCGGGATACAGCTTTTCGAGGAGCGGTTACCGGTTTGTACGGCATGAAGAATGGGAAATCGTGCTGAGCATCATGGACGGTGCAAGACGGATCGGCTCGCTTGTGTATCAGTGCAGCGGCGGAAACCTGCGTGACGGAGATGACTTTGCCGTGGAAGCGCATTTCTACCGGAACGGTTATACCGGCTCTGAGAGCATGGAGCAGTATTTTCTGAATCTCGGTTTTATCGTTCCGAAAACAAGGACCATTCTGACCGCAGACGGTTACCGTACGTCCGGGAAAACGCGGAAATCCGTGTGTATGGGATGAAGTTTCTTCATTCTGCACAAGTTTGCGCCATTCTGTGAGTGGAAATTGTATAAATTACGGCATATTTTCTTGGCTGAAATGAGCATTGACAGATTCCGCGCGATGCGGTATAATGTAGAAAGAGCTTTGTTTCTGTAAATACGTACATCAACCATTGACATAAAAGGAGAACCGACATGAGAGGAAGAAGAAAAACCGTTAAGATTTCCGAAGCGGAATGGAGCATCATGAAGGTGCTGTGGGACGGCTGTGAGAAGCATGACCGCGGGATGACCCTCGGCGAGATCGTTCAGGCACTTCAGGCAACCACCGGCTGGAGCAATACTACCATCCGCACCCTCATCATCCGTCTTGCGGAAAAGGGGGCTGTGGATATCGACAAGCGCACCGGCGTTTACAAGTACACCCCCAAGACCTCCAAGGACGAATGCGTCAAGAGCGAGGTCGCGTCCTTCATCGAGCGCGTATTCGACAACAGCGCGTACAACCTCATGGCATCCCTTGTCCGCGAAGGCAAGCTGACCGAACAGGAAAAGAAGGACATCATCGAAATTCTCGGCAAAATCGAAGACTGAGCGGCACTGTAACGAACCGAATTGCATGAAGGAGGCTTTATGCCGGAATTTTTTGTCCTGCTTCTGATGCAGGTCACAATTTTTTCGTCAGTCACGGCTCTCATCATCATCGCAGTCAAGCAGATCTTCAAATGCCGCATCCCGCCGAAAATCGGTGCCGTGCTCTGGGTCGTTCTTCTTCTGCGGCTTATCTGGCCCGTGTTCCCGGAGAGCGAGATTTCCATCTACAACCTCATTCCCGCCGGACGCACCATCGTGTACACCTTGCAGAATGACATCGCGGATGAACTCACCGAACGGGAAGAAGCGCGCCTGCATGCGGAAAATCCCTATGTGCTCCGCGATGAGGACGGAGATCTTCTTTCCGATTCCGACACCGCGGACGAACCGGTACCCGACGACTCCGGAGACGCCATCACCATCGGCGCGTATTTCAACGAAATCATCGACGAGCCGTCCGTGGATTACACCGATCAGCTCAACCGCGCAATTCTGCTGCTGTATGCCGCCGGGATCGCGGTGACGCTTCTTGTGAGTCTGGCGCTGTACATCCGGGCGAGACGGCGTGTTTACCGGTTATCCGTGCCATGCGAAGACGAAGCTCTGCTCCGGTGCTTCCGCGAAACGGCGAAGAAAATGCACATCCGCGAGGACCGCATACCGCCTCTGAGAAGCGGTGCGTGCAATATGGTCATCGGGTGCCTGCATCCGGCGGTTGTGTGCCGTGAGGATACGGACATGCGCGAAGCTCCGATGCTGTTTGCGCACGAGCTGAGCCACCACAAATACGGCGACAACCCGATTCTGCTGTTTTCCACCTTTGTAACCTGCCTGTTCTGGTACAATCCCCTGATCTGGATCGTGCGGAGCATTCTCCGGGAGGACCTTGAAGTGCTCTGCGATGCCCGTGCGCTGTCCGAATGCGGGATCCCGAGAACGGAATACGCCATGATGCTGTGCCGTCAGTCCGCGTTCGATGTGCTCCATTCCGCGGAGATTCGTGCGGGATGCCGGATGTCAGCAACGGGACGCCAGCTCAAAACGAGACTGCGCAGTATTTCGCTGAGCGGGAAGGAGCGGGTTTTTGCAAAAGCGGGATCCCTCGTGCTGTGTACGGCGATCACGATGCTGTGCCTGACCAACCCGATCGTTTCGCAGAACGACGACTACGCGGCATACATCGCCAACTACGCCGTGCTTTCCGGGAAGAACGAGCGCGCGATGCATCTGGAGGACAACGTCACGGTTTCGTCCTATCTGGAAGAGGTCGCAGTGATTCTTTCGGAAACGGGACTGAGTGATGAGATCGGCGGAGGTCAGCTGGAGCAGTTCCGGCGTCTGTGCTACGCATCGGACAGAATCGGTGCGGATCTGATGAGAGAACTGCGGAAGCTGCGCACGGACGAACCGCTGACGAATAAAAATCTCGTGCTGATCGATAAGTGCGTCATCGCACTGCTGGAATACGACCCGGACGACCGCGAACCGACCGGACCCATCCTGCCCGAAGTCATCACAGCGGCGGAGATGAGCGTGATTACGTCGGGACTGACTGATGCCGAGGGAGCCGCACTGCTTGCCTGCTACAACAGGGGCGTTGCCGGAGCCGACGTGACATTCAGCTACGTCTATACGGAAGCGATGATGAACCTGATTCTGAGCCGCATCCGCAACGACTGGATCCGCGAAAAATTCGAGGGATTCTATCAGAAAATTGACCTCAGCGACGGCACGGACGAACTCAGCTCCACGCTCGAAGAGATAGTCCGCGGCGTTGAGAAGAAAAATACCCTGTATGTCTGCGATCCGGGCATCACGCGCGTGGAAAGTGCCATGCTGCAGGAGATGATCGGCGCGGCACAGGCAGGGGAACGTGAGGATGTGTACTACCTCAAGGCATATGAAGACGAGTATTCGTACGAGCTCGCCGCGCGGCTGATTGCACGATCCGGCTGCACAAGTGACCGTGCGCTCTGGACGACGGCGGAAATCGGCGTTCTGCGGTATGAAGTCCTGACGGAGGAGGCTTGCGCGGTTCTGACGCCGCTTGAAATGACGCAGATTCTGTCCCGCCTGTCCCCGGATACATCTGCCGCGTTTGAATCGGCTTATGAAATGGCGACGGATATCACGCACACGGACGAAAACGGCGGCGATTACGAGACCGCGTACTGGCGTCTGCGGGACGGCGTATCGGCTGCGGAGATTCTGGACGGGCTGAACCGGGTGAAATTCACCGAAGTCCGTGCGGATGACGCCGAAGTGACCGGTGTGACGGAGACTTGTCTGGAAGACGCGGCGCGTGAGATGTACGCCCTCGGCATGATCGACACGGAAGACGGCGTCATCGACATGACTGCGCGGCTGTCGTGCGGTCAGAGCCTGAGCTGTGCGTACAGACTGGCGTGCGCGATGGAAAATGTGAAGTGAATCATGAAAGACTTTCAAAGAAAGGAATGATACTATGCCCGGATCCGATGCAAAACCGATCAAAATTACGATTGCGGCACCGAATCAGTATTCTGCCTGGCCGTTTATCGGTTCGGTCAAGGGAATGCTTGTATGCATTTATACCGTAGCTGACCGTCATGTTTCCACCACCGCATCGCTGTATATGAAAACTTCTGACGCAGACGGTCTTGTCTGGAGTGAGCCGGAGGAAATATTCACTGAGAAAACAGGTGTCAAAGCGATTACCGGTGTGGGATATAATACCGAAGGGGATATGCTGCTGTGGTATCGCGGCGGATTGTGGGGACCCCGTGCCGATGAGAAAGCGGTTCCGGTCACCCATCAGCTGTACAAAACGGACGGCAGAACCATAGCATTGGTATCCAGTCCCGATATTCCTCTTCGCGATGGTCATATCGGTAATATTTTCCGGATTCCGGACAAGGGATTGTTTGCTTTTTACAACACCTACGGCGAATCCCGTTCGTGGGGCGTTCTGAAAAGCACCGACGAGGGATTGACATGGGAACAGATTCCCATCGAAGAAGATATTCCCATGGCAGAATGTCCGGTTGAAATCGAATGTGCCTATATGGAAGATAACAGGATACTTGTCCTTGGCCGGAAAGATATAGAAGAAGGTACAATGGCAATGTTTCAGATTCAATCCTGTGACCGGGGTGAGACCTGGACAAAGGAATATACGAATATTACGGATGCTTTTGGAAATTCTCCCAGCGTTATTTATGACAGGCAAACAGGCAAAATCAATCTGTATTATTTTACCCGTTTCGAAGGAGTATTGAAGCGCCGTATCGTAAATTTCGAAGATGTCTGGAATTCTCCGCAGAACTGGAGCGCTCCGGAAGTGCTTGCTGAAGAACCGTACCGCGGCTGGGATACCGGCAATGTAAAAACCGTGGCTGTGAACGATACACACATCTGCACCTATTATGCGGGAACTGCATCTTCAACAGGGGTATTCGGTGTGATTCTGAAGCCGTAAAGAAATGATGGCACAGAGCCCGTTTCATGATTACTGAATAACCAAACAAACACAAAAAATCCGGGGACTGATCCAAAGATCGTCACCGGATTTTGTATATTCTGTTGAATCTTGAATTACAGACCCATTTCTTCCTTGATTTCAGCGAACTTCGCAACGATGTCGCGGATGTCAGCTTCGGTCAGGGCAGCGGAAATCTGGGTGCGGATTCTTGCCTTGGACTTGGGAACAACGGGGTAGGAGAACGCAACAACGTAGATACCCTTGTCCATTGCGCGGCGTGCGAATTCGCTTGCCTTGTGTTCGTCGTAGAGCATGATGGGCAGGATGGGAGAACCGCGGAAGGTTACATCCAGACCGAGCTTGCCGATTTCTTCAGCGAACAGCTTGGTGTTGTCGAAGAGGCGCTGACGGATGGAAGGATCGGAATCGAGCAGGTCGAGAACCGCGATGGTAGCTTCGCAGATTGCGGGAGCAACGGTGTTGGAGAAGAGGTAGGGACGGGATCTCTGACGGAGCAGGTCGATGATCTCACGGCGTCCGCTGGTGTAACCGCCGGAAGCACCGCCGAGAGCCTTACCGAAGGTACCGGTGATGATGTCAACTCTGCCTTCAACGCCGCAGTATTCAGCGGTGCCGTGACCGTGTTC
>JAFUQY010000018.1 GCA_017472105.1 Clostridia bacterium
AAATTTCTTGCTTAAATTTTCCGGACGGTTCCTCTTTCTCAGAATGCCGCGCCGGAATCCGCGACGCCGTAGATGTCCGCATATCTGAGGGCTTCTTCGATGGTGCCCATGGCTTCGGTTGCGCCGGGTTCGGTGAGGGACATGGTTGCCGCGCAGTTGGCAAGAAGGAGCGCGTCGCCGAGGTTCATGCCGCGGTGAGCCGCGCAGAGCATCCCCGCGCAGAACGCGTCGCCCGCGCCGACCTTGCCCTTGATAGCATCCTTCGGGAGATTGATCTGCCCGCAGGAATAGAGATTTCCGTCCTTGTCCATGCCGAAGCCGCCTTCGGGGCAGTGGATAACCGCCCATTCGCCGACGCCGAGTTCAAACAGGGCGGCAAGGGCCTTCGGAAGATTGTCGTACAGAAGCGCGCCGTTTTCATCACGGAGCGGGATACCGGTGCTTTCAGAAGCTTCGATTTCGTTGATGATGCAGTAGTCGGTGTACTTCAGCGCAGGCGGTACCAGCTTCATGAAGCGTTCGCCGCTTTCGCTGACGACGTCGATGGAGGTCTTGATGCCGCGTTCCTTCGCGTGCGCGAGCAGACGTGCCATTTTTGTGCCGTACTCGTCGTCCTCAACGTCCAGTGCGTCGAGCAGGAGGATGTAGGCGATGTGCAGGAGATCGCAGTCGACGTCGTCCCAGTTGAAGGAATCCTCGCAGAATTCCGCGTTTGCTCCCCGGAAATGGAAGAAGGTACGTTCGCGGGTGAAATTGTCGCTCATGACGGCGGTAAACGAGGTAGCCCCTCTGCGGTAGATGGTGGAGGTGTCGATACCTTCCGCGTTCAGACGTTCAAGAACATAGTCGCCGTTTTCGTCCGTGCCGACCAGACCGAGACCGGAGACCTTTACGTCCGGCATGAGGCGTGCGATGTCGATCCCGACGTTGGGAACCGAACCGCCGACGGTTTTGCCGATGTCCGTGATGGTCGTGAGCTTTCCGGGGGTCGGGTACCCGCTGATCGGATACAGCAGATCAAGCACGATGTTCCCCGCAATACAGATTTTATTTTTCATAATATTGACTCCGTTCATGGTTTTCGTTATAATAATGGTAGATAAATTATAGCACTGAAAACGCATGAAGTCAAGAAAAAGGAAGAAATCATGGACTGGAATGAACTTGAATCGGCCTGTGCCGCTTGCCGCGGATGCGGTCTCTGGCAGACCCGCACGAATCTGGTGTTCGGATGCGGGAGCCGGAACGCGGACCTGATGTTCGTCGGAGAGGGTCCCGGAGAACGAGAAGACGCAACGGGAATCCCGTTTGTCGGAGCGGCGGGGATGCTGCTCGATCAGTATCTGGCGGCTGTCGGGATCGAACGTGAGGAAGTCTATATTGCCAATATTCTGAAATGCCGGCCGCCGAACAACCGTGACCCGCTGCCGGAGGAAGGGGACGCCTGCATCGGTCATCTGCGCGGACAGGTGAAGCTCGTGCGTCCGAAGATGATCGTCTGTCTCGGGAGAATTGCGGCCGCATGGCTGATCCATCCGGATTACAAAATCACGCGAGAACACGGACAGATCGTCGTGAAAGGCGGGTTTGCCATGACAGCGGTCTATCATCCGGCGGCTCTGCTGCGCGACGCGTCAAAAAAAGAGGATATGCTCCGCGATATGAAGAAGATCAAGGCATATCTCGACGGAATCAACTGAATTTTTATTTTTGGAAAGGAGAACTCCCATGACGACTACTGTAACCAGAATGACCTGCGGCATGATGGCTGCGATGCTGTTCTATCACCTGCACGGAACCGGTTTTCCGGAGAGAAATGCAAAAATTGAGGAAGAACCCGTTATTCCGGAAACCGAAATTGCAGAAATCGAACCGGTGACTCTTGCTCTCTTTACGCACGAGGATTTTCTGGGTGAGCAGACGGTTTGTTTTCCTTGGACGGATCCGGCGGAGCCGCTGAAGATGCAGAGTCCGTATCTGCCGCTGTTTATTAACGGTTCGATTACGGACTGCACAGACGTTTATATGCAGAACGGTGTTCCGATGGTTCCTGTGGAGACTGTGTGCCGCGCATTCGGTGAGAAACTGATTTCCGACGAGGAGTATCTGCCTGCCGATGTTCTGGCAGAATTGCTTGACGCGGAGTATTTTTATTACAATGATGACGAGCGCTGTGAGAAAGGGCTGAAAAGAAGTGAAAATGCGCATATGCTCTACAGTGCGGATCATGTCATGTTCGGAAAATATGCGGACACGGCAGTGAAGAAAACATCAGAGGAGGCGGTAGAATATCTGAAATCTCAGCTCATGCTCGCTTACGAAAATCAGTATGCCACCGACTTTATTCCGACCGAAGAAAAGCCCGCGCTGAATTACGGACAGGACTGGGATCGCTGGCGCATCAG
>JAFUQY010000186.1 GCA_017472105.1 Clostridia bacterium
CACGGACGGCGCGGAGCATAAACTCCTCAACGATCTCAGAAAAGACGCCTGTCATGATGAGGAAATGCGGAACAAGCTGTACGACAAGATCATCGCGGGACTGGAAACCGAGGAGATGAACTGGCTCATCCTCATCGCCGGTGACTCCTACGACGTGCCGAAGAAGACGAAGAACGACGATTTTCTCGCGGACGGCTCGGATACCGTGTTCAACTACATGCTCTGCGCGATCTGTCCGGTGAAGGACGGCAAGGCGGAGCTGGGATATTTCGCGAACGAGAGCCAGTTCCACAGCTATGCGGCAAAGGCGACGGTCTCCGCTCCGACGGTGGGCTTCATGTTCCCGGCGTTTGACGACCGCGCGACGAATATCCACAACGCACTCTTCTTCACGAAGGACGTAAAGGAAATGCCGCAGGGGATTATTGAGAACGTCTTCGGTACGGCGGTTCCGTTGTCCTCGGCTGAGCAGAGAGACGCATTTCAGGCAGTTCTGGCGGAAACGCTCGAGGAGGAATGCAGCTTCGATGTGGTGCAGGCGGTGCACGAACAGCTCCGCGAGAAAATGGCACAGCACAAGGAAAGCAAGGATCCGGAACCTCTCGACATCACGCCGCGCGACGTGGGTGTGATTCTCGAAAATACCGGTGTCGGCGGCGAAAAGGTGCAGGCGTTCCAGCAGAAATGCGGCGAGGAATTCGGCACGGCGGCTGCCTTCAATCCCGTCAACATCATCGACGCGTCGAAGTTTGAGCTGGTAACGCCGCAGGTGAAAATCTCCGTCGACCCGAAGTTCAGCTACATGGTCGAGACGAAGGTGATCGATGGGAAGAAGTACGTTCTCATTCCCGCGGACGAAGGCGTCGAAGTCAACGGTGTTGCGGTAAAAATTACGGATTGACACAGCGAAAACCGCACAATCTGCAATTTTGTCCCTGCATAGTTGACGGAATGGCAAAAACGTGGTAGAATGAAAGCAGAAATTTCCGATAAAACCGTAGGGCTGACCCTTGCGGTCGGCCGCGAACAGATATACATAAAGAAAGGCTCGAAATCATGGAACTCAAAGGCAAGAAAATCGTATTCCTCGGCGACAGCATCACGGAAGGTCACGGAACCACAGGCGTCGACAAGCATTTTGTAACCCTCATCGGTCAGTGGGCGGAATGTGAAGTGAAGAACTACGGCATCGGCGGCACCCGGTTTGCACGTCAGTCCAAGCCCTCCGCGAACCCCAGATGGGACCTCGATTTCTGCACCCGCGTGGAAGAACTCGATGAAGACGCGGATATCGTTGTCCTCTTCGGCGGTACGAATGACTTCGGTCACGGCGACGCTCCTCTCGGAGACATGTCCAGCCGCGATCAGTACACGTTCTACGGCGCATGCCACCACATCATGACCCGTCTCCACGAACGCTTCCCCGGCAAACCGATCCTCATCCTGACTCCTCTGCACCGCTGCAACGAGGAAAATCCCAAGGGTGACGGCTGGAAGGCGCAGGACGTTGCGGTTCTGAAGACTTACGTCAATATCATCCGCGAAGTGGCAGAGTTCTACTCCCTGCCCGTGCTTGACCTGTACGCAGAAGGCGGAATCCAGCCCCGCGTGGACGTGCTCAAGGCTGCTTTCTGCCCCGACGGACTCCATCCGAACGATGCGGGCCACGTGCTTCTCGCAAAGAAGATCTACGCAAAGCTCACTGCAATGTAATAGAACCGAAATGCCCGGGCGGTATGTTTTGTCATGCTGTCCGGGTGTTTGATAAGAAAGGAGCACGGCATGAAATTCAAAGGAGACATCATCCTTGCCGACTCGTGCGCGCTGATTCTCGCGGATTTCGCAGAGCTTCTGAGGTACAACCCGGACTTCCGCGATCACGGGAGATATCCCGATTCCTGCACTGTGATCCGCGGATTTGACGGGGAAGTCACGATCGAAAACGGACGCTTCACCGGACGCGGGAACGTGAATTTCGTGACGGAAGTGAAATAAAACATCAATCAAGGAGGACACCATGCGCACCGGTATCTGCACCACTGATTTTGATGAAAAAAATTTGCCCCGGATGACGGCTGACGATCTGTTCGCGCTGATCCGGCACTACGGCTACGCCTGCACGCAGTTTGCGTTTTCGTCCATTGCGGAGAGCGGGTACATCCCCGACGGATGCATTGAGATTCCCGAAAGCATCGCACCGTCCGTGATCCGCGCCGTTGAACGTGCATCCGCGAAGCACAATCTGCCCGTCATGGTCTTCAACGGCACATTCAACATGGCGCATCCCGATGAAGAAATCCGGCAGACAGGACTGAAACGGCTGGAAGTTCTTGCGGATGCGGCGGATGCACTCGGCGTGAAGATGATCTCGCTCTGCTCCGGGACGAGAAATCCCGGCAATCTCTGGGCGTATTCCGACGAAAACGACACGGATGACGCGTGGAATGCCATGTACGGCACGATGCAGCGAGCGGCGGAGACTGCGGAAAAGCACGGCATCACCCTCGCGATTGAGTCGGAGGCATCCAATGTGATCTCCACTCCCGAGAGGGCACGTCGGCTCATGGATGGGGTCGGCTCGGACAAAATCAAAATGATCCTCGACTGCGCGAATCTGTTCCACCGCGGCGAGGCGCATCCGGAAAACGTGCAATCCGTCATCACCCATGCGTTTGAGGTGTACGGGCACGATATCGTCATCGCTCACGGCAAGGATATCCGCGAAGGGGACGGCATCGATTTCTGCGGCACCGGCGACGGCATTGTGGATTTTTCGCTGACAGCGGAGCTTCTGACGCAGTACGGTTATGCCGGCGACATGTTCCTGCACGGGATCTATGAGCGCGGCGCAATGGTGAAGGCGAGAGAACACTGGGAAGCTGCGCGCCGCTAAGATAAGAGAGAAGAGAGAACAGATAATAGATAAAAATAAGACCGTACGGTTTCCCGGCTTTGGGAAGGTACGGTCTGTTTTGTCAGAGGATTTCTGCAATTTCGTCGCGGATGAAGTCGAAGCGTGGGTGGGTGAGGTCGCGGCGGAGCTGATCCGAAGAGGATTCCTCCTCATCCGTGCCGCACCAGAGCGTTGCCGTCGGGTAGCTGAGATCGGGCGTCGCGAGAATGGATGTGTGCCGTTTTTCTGCGGGAAACTGCGGGTAGTCCCAGACATCCGTGAAGCCGTAGGGACCGCTCAGCCCGTCGGCGTAGTCGTCCATGGCGCGTGCGTGTTCTGCGGCAGAGTGGATGCACCGGAGCGCGTTTTCAGCGTCTCTGAGCTCGGCATAATGCTCCGCCATTCTGGTGTACGACCACGCGAGAATCTGACCGGTACTGCGGAAATCCCCGTCCTCGTAGTAAATTTCATGCAGCTTCGGGATTTTCTCCAGAATCGTAATCGCCTGCTCATGGGTGAAAAACGGCTTTCCGTCGACCTTCAGCATGGAGAAGAAGTACATATCATCGCAGAGATCGGCGAATTTTCCGTGGATTCCGTGGTGCATCTCGTGGATTTTTTCCATTCCCTCGGCGAGCATGCGGTCAAGGCTGGTGCGCGGGTACAGAAAATGCGGCACGCCGTCGGCAATTTTTCGCGCTTCATCCCGTTTGCCCTGCCGGATGTAAATCCCGCACAGACGACCGTCCGCGACGTTTTTGTAATACGGCTCGCGGCAGGTTTCGCGGATTTTTTCGTACAGCGCGATCTGCTCGGCGACTCTTGCGTCCCATGTTTCCGGTTCGTTCCGGTAGTCGAGATTGTCCGCGAGCCGGAGCATCAGGCGGTATGACGCTGGGAATTCACGCAGGGCATCCCGGTACAGCGCGGCGGCTTCCTTCGAAGGCAGGGATTCGGCACGCGCGATGACGGCTTCGATTTTCTCTTCCTGTGCGGTCACGTCGATGCCGAGCAGGACATCCGCGGACACGCCGAAAATGTGCGAGAGCATGGGAAGCTGGCTGATATCCGGTGCGTTGCGGTCGCATTCCCAGCCTGAGACTGCGGCGGGCGTGAGATTGAGAAGACCTGCAAGCTCCTCCTGCGTCATGTCCCGCTCCCGGCGCAGTTTTTTGATGATCGTTCCGATTGACATGGTGTCCTCCTGTATGGATTTCGGTACCGTTGAGATGATTATACCGCATTTCCGTTGTCCGTGCAAGGCAGAATCCGTGCGGTGCAGGTACAGCTTTGCTTGATTTTTCACGGGAATCCTGTTTACAGGACGGGGATTTTGTGATATGATAAAAGAAAAAACGATCGGAGGAACCAAGTTTGAAACAAACACCAGATCGCGCATTTTGTCAAATAAAGAATAGCATAACGAAAAGACTGTCAAACGGCAGTCAAAAAAATGTAAAGCAAAATACTAAGTACACCCTCCCACCGAAGCGTCATCTTTGATGATGTAG